>CAISDR010000134.1 GCA_903884125.1 uncultured bacterium | reverse complement strand
GCGGAATCGGCGCTTAATGCTTACGAAGCTGCGCTGGCTGATGCGCGTTCCAAGGCGTCAAAGACGATTGGCGAAAAGACCGCGGCACTGACCGCGCAGTCCGACGCGCTGAAAAAATCGCTTGAAGCCGAGCTGAATGCAAAACTTGCCGCTGCTGCCGACGAAATCCGGACCAAGCGCACCCAGGCCATGGCCAATGTGCGCAGCCTGTCGGGTGAGGTGACCGGGCAAATCGTCGCCCGCCTGCTGGGTAGCCATCCGGCCAGTGATGCGGTCGATCAGGCGGTGGGTCAGGCATTGGCGCGTTCGGGCAAGGGGATCGGCTAATGTCAGGTATCTTTATCGATCCGGCCTTTTGGGTATTTATCGCACTGGCCTTGTTCTTTGTCCTGCTTTACCGGGTCAAGGTGCAGGATGCCGTGGCCAAGGCGCTGGATTCACGCGCGGCAGAAATCAAAGCCAAGCTGGATGCAGCCGAATCCCTGCACCGTGAAGCAAAAGAACTGGCCGCTTCCTATCAGGCCAAGCGCAAGGCCGCCGAAGCGGAAGCCGCCGCCATCGTTGCCAATGCCACCGCCGAAGCCGAACGGCTGGCGGTTGAATCCAAGGCAGCGCTGGAAGAGACAATCAAACGCCGCACCGATCTGGCGCTGGCCAAGATCGCCCAGGCCGAGGCGCAGGCCATGACCGATGTGCGCGCTGCAGTCACCGAAATTGCCATCGCTGCGGCTGGCACGCTGATCGCCGAACGCATGGACGATGCCCAGTCCGGCGCATTGATCGAAACTGGCATCAAAGCGGTCGCTGCAAAGCTGAACTGATCTTTATCAGCCACCCTGTTCATTAGCCAGAAACACCGCAAGCTGCGCTGCGAAAGCGCGTTGGTAAGCCGGACGTGCTTCGCCGCGTGCGACATAGGCAGCGATGTTCGGGAATTCGTCCAGCAGGCCGGATGAATTCAGGCGGATAAGTACAGATATCATCATCAGATCACCGGCGCTGAAAGTATGTTCAAGCCAGTCGGCATCACCCAGTCGTACGGATACTTGTTCCAGTCTCTGGCGAATATGGGCCTCAAGCAGCGGCAGGCGCTGGGCGGTCCATGGCTGATCCGCCTCCAGCAGTCTGGTATTGGCCAGTTCAAGGATCGGTGGTTCGACCGTATTAAGTGCGGCGAATATCCAGCTAATGGCACACGCGCGCGCGTTGGGATCGGGCGGCATCAGGCCCTGATAATGATCGGCGATATGCAGCACGATGGCACCGGTTTCAAACAGGGCCAGATCGCCTTGTTCAAATGTTGGAATCTGACCGAATGGATGAAGGGCCAGGTGACCGGGTTCTTTCAGCGCAGCGAATGAAACCAGACGGACATTGTAAGTCTGTCCCACTTCTTCCAGCGCCCAGCGGATGCGCATGTCGCGTGCCAGCCCCCGGCCGCGGTCAGGTGATTTTTCAAAAGCGGTGATGGTGATGGTCGTCATATTGCTTTTGCTAGTTTGAATGAGATCACGATAAACAAAGAAGTGTATAATGCCCTGCCAGTACAGGGCGGTGGGTGGCAATTAGCTTAATGCTGTCCCAGCCCCGACCGAAAGGGTCAAACCATGCTGCCGAAAACCGAAACCGACACAAGCCCGGATGTCATGGCGTTCTTTGATCCGGCGACCCATACAATCAGCTATGTGGTCAAGGACCCGAATAGTCCAGCCTGCGCCATCATCGACAGTGTTCTGGATTTCGATTACGCGGCAGGACGCACGTCTCACACATCTGCTGACCGGATCATCAAGTTTGTTAAAGACCATGACCTGTCGGTTGCCTGGATCATTGAAACGCATGTTCATGCCGATCATCTGACCGCCGGGGCCTATCTGAAAGAGCGGCTGGGAGGCAAGCTGGCGGTCAGCAATCAGATATCGAAAATTCAAGCCACCTTTGCTGATATCTTTGACGAAGGTTCCATGTTTTCCCGCTGTGGCCAGCAGTTTGACCATCTTTTCATCGATGACGAAGTCTATGCAATCGGGACCATGTCTGCGATTGCGATGGCGACGCCGGGGCATACCCCCGCGTGCATGACTCATGTGATTGGCGATGCGGCTTTTGTCGGCGATACGCTGTTCATGCCGGATTCGGGCACGGCACGGGTGGATTTTCCCGGTGGCGATGCGCGCACCCTTTATCGATCCATCCAGCGCATTTTTTCATTGCCGGAGAAAACGCGACTTTTCATGTGCCATGACTATGCACCCAATGGTCGCCAGATCGCCTGGGAATGTTCGGTCGAAGTCGAACGCGCCGCCAATATTCATGTGCGGTCAGAGATCAGCGAGAATGAGTTTGTGAAAATCCGCGAGGCCCGGGATGCCACACTGGCCATGCCCGCGCTGATCATTCCGTCTATTCAGGTCAATATGCGCGGTGGCCGCTTTCCCGAGCCTCACGCGAACGGACAGGTATTTCTGAAAGTGCCCGTGAACACCCTATAGGGCAGGGCGCATCACAGTCGCGGCATTTACCAGCAAAATGATATGGAAGGGCGCCAGCCCGGAATAGCCTAGCCCTGGCGGGCCTTATAGCGCTTCATCGTTTTATTGATGATATAGGTGCGGCCACGGCGGCGGATGACGCGGCAGTCTTTGTGCCGGGTCTTAAGCGTGCGAATGGAATTCTTGATCTTCATGACGCCGGGCCTATTCCTGCTCACAAGGTTCTGGCGTGCCCCGACTGTTGACAGGCGCACACGATTAAAACCAGAGGGCGTAAACCCTCCGAAGAGGCGCGGACAATATGGTCAAGCCGCCTGTCTGTCAAGATCGCCGCCGCAGGAATTTTCAAAGCCTTGGCCTTGGGGTGGAGTCTGGTGTAATCACGTATTATGACGGTCAAATCAATACGCCTTGATCCGGGCGATTTGTTCCTGGGGCTTATGGCTTTATGCCTGATTGGCCTGTTTGGATCCGTGTCTGTGCCGAATCTGGTTTCCATAATCGATGGCAGCCATCGGGCCATGCGCCTGCCCGATGACGCAGAGATTGTTCTGGCTCCCTGGATTAGCGGGCAGGTTGATCTGGCCAAACTCGATGGCACACAGATCAACATGACCGGCTGGGCATCCGATCCGCGCCAGACCGATCCTAAACTGAAACTGCGTGTCTATTATGGGGCGCAACTGATGGCCGAGGTTTTGGCCAGACCGCCCGATGCCGCCAGCACCCGCCGTGATCAATGGCCCTATACGATCCGTTTTCCGGCACCTGCCGGTTTTAGGCGCGAGATCCCTTTTCGGGTTTTTGCCCAAAGCCCCCAGGCTTCCGGCAAGCAGCCTTGGGCCGTTGAACTGTTCCGAGGCGCGGCACCCGTATTCCTGGCCGACGAGCAGGTGCCACGCCCATCCGCGTCCGGAGTTCGCTAGATGCGCCTTGGTCCCCAAATTGACTTCAGTGCCCGACCGCAGGGCCTGTCGCGCTATCTGGTGGGCCAGGTCATGGGGCCGATGATTTTCTTTACCCTGGCATCCACCGCAATCACCTGGCTGCGCGGATCGCTGTCCTATCTTGATCTGGTGGTCAATCGGGGACAATCCGCCTCGACCTTCCTGGAATTCACCTTTCTGCTGCTGCCATCGGTCGCGATGGTGGTCCTGCCGCTGGCATTGGTGGTAGCAACAATTTTTGCCATCCATCGCCTGCATTCCGAAAGCGAGCTGGTGGTTTTATGGGCTAGTGGTCTGTCGCGTTTTGGTGTGGTCAAGCCCCTGATGATCACGGCAGCCATGGTGACGATCCTGGCTTATGCTTTGGGGTTGTGGATCAATCCGCTGGCCCAGAATTATCTCAAGGGCCGCATTTTTGAAATTCGTGGCGATATTGCGGCGAGCGTATTGCACGAAGGTGCGTTCAACGCACCCATTCCGCAATTGACGGTCTATATCCGCGAGCGAAAATCTTCCGGCGAATTGCTTGGGCTGCTGGTCCATGACAGTCGCATCCCTGATCGTCCGATCACCTATATGGCTGAACGTGGCATCATTGTGCGCGCAGCTGAGGGACCGCGGCTGGTGATGTTCACCGGCACCGTTCAGCAGGTCTCGCGCGAGACTGGGGAATTATCGCTTTTGGATTTCGAAGAAAATGTCTTCGATCTGCAACAGTTTTCGGCAAGCCCTGCCAGCCGGTGGCGCAAGCCTGATGAACGGATGCTTGATGAATTATTGCATCCCGACTGGGGCATTGATGAACAGCGCAATTTTGATCTGCTGGTATCCGAAGGTCACAAGCGCCTGTCAGATCCGCTTTATACTTTTGCGCTGCCACTCATCGCGCTGGCGGCACTGATGTTCGGGGAATTTTCCCGTCGGGGTATCTGGGTCAGGGTTGCGGTTGCGCTGTTACTGGTGATTTTGGCGCGTGTTATCGGTATCGGTCTTAACGCCTATGCGGTTCGACATGTCTGGGGGAATATTCTGGTCTACCTTTGGCCCATACTGATCGTCAGCCTGTCGCTATTTTCTCTAAGCGATTATGCCCACCGACTGTTTGCCAGCCGCCGCGGACCAGTGCCAAGGCAGTTTAATGACAGCGCTGATCCGCTGGCCCCGGTGGCGGGCTGACATGCCGATTTCGATTACCCTTTCGGTCTATCTGGCCAAGCAGTTTCTGATTTCCACCCTAATGGTTTTGTCGATCTTTGTTTCACTGGCATTCATATTTGATCTGGTTGAACTGATGCGCCAGGTATCAGGCGTCAATAACATTGGGATCGGCGTTTTGATGTCGATGACGATGCTGAAATTGCCGACACTGATTATTCAGATGGCGCCTTATACGGTTCTTGGCGGTGCCATGTGGACGTTTTTGCGGTTGACACGATCGAACGAACTGATCGTAGCGCGCGCATCGGGTGTTTCTGCCTGGCAGTTTCTGACACCTGTATTGCTGGTCACATTCTTGATCGGCGTAATCATGATTTTGGTCATGAACCCGATTGCCGCCAGTATGCTTCAACGTTACCAGCAGCTGGATGCAACCTATCTGTCGGGCAGGCCGAATCTTCTGGCAGTGTCCGAATCCGGCATCTGGCTGCGCGAGGCAGCGCCAACCGGCCAGACGGTAATTCATGCTGTTCGTCTAGGCGAAGAAGGACGCGAATTGCACGAGGTGACCGTATTTCGCTATGCAGGCAATGACAAATTTTCCCAGCGAATCGACGCCGCACGCGCCATTCTTGCGGATGGTGAATGGTTGATGAGTGATGCCTGGATCACAGGTCGCGGACAGGCGCCGGAATTTCACCCCCAATTATCAGTGAAAACCTCGCTTACAACCAGTCAGATCCAGGACAGTTTTGCGCCGCCTGAAACAATGTCGGTGCTGGATCTACCGCAGTTTATTGATGTACTGGAACAGGCGGGCTTCACGGCCACGCGACATCGGCTGCATTTCCAGTCGATTCTCGCCATGCCTTTGCTGTTTTCCGCGATGGTTCTGGTGGCTGCCGGATTTTCATTGCGGATCACACGACAGGGCGGACTTGGGCTTATGGTGTCCGGTGGTTTTTCGATGGCGTTTGCGCTTTTCTTTTTATCGAACATTGCTGTCACAATGGGAACCTCGGGCAATCTGCCTGTGGCCCTTGCCGCCTGGGCACCCGCATCAATTTCCGCACTGCTGGGGTTGGCGATCTTGTTTAATTCAGAGGATGGCTGAAATGCGTCGCCAGATACGGACGGCCTTGCTCAAATCCGGTTCGGGCCTAAGCATGTCAGCGCTTCTGGCGATATCTGCCCATGGCGCAACACCAGCGCCCGTTCCATCAGGTGATACGGTTCTGCTACAGGCAGATCACATCACAGCGGACCGGCAGACCCGCGTTGTAACAGCAAGTGGCCATGTGGAAGCAGCACAGGGCAAACGCGTAATCATGGCTGATACCATGACTTATAATGAAGTGACTGGCCGCATCTTTGCCGAAGGTAAAGTATCGTTGCTCGATGATGCGGGCAATGTCACCTTTGTAGATCGCGCGGAACTTGATCGCAGCCTGACCGAAGGTGTGGCCAATGCCGTGCGCCTGTTGATGGCTGACAATTCCCGCATGGCGGCCGCTCAGGGCAACCGGGTCAATGAAAAGCTGATGACCCTGGACAAGGCGGTATATTCGGCCTGCAATCTTTGCAAGGAAAATCCGTCGGCAGCTCCGTTATGGCAGATTCGTGCGGCACATGTGACCAAGGATGATGATACCAAACGCATCACCTATGAAGATGCGCGACTGGAATTTTATGGCGTGCCGGTTTTCTACACGCCCTATTTCAGTCACCCTGATCCATCCGTCGAACGCCAGTCGGGATTTCTGACGCCGTCTTTCGGGTCATCATCTGATCTGGGTTATCGGCTGACATTACCGTATCTGTATGTTCTTGATCCATCGGCGGATGTGGTGTTGGCGCCAACCTATGCCAGCCAGGCTGGTTACGGGTTGCTGGGCGAATACAGGCAGCGGTTCCAGCGGGCGGTACTTGATGTCTCGGGCAGTTTTCTGGAAGCGGATCGATCATCCGGCGGTTCGGGCCAGCAATTGCGCGGCCATCTGTTCGGCTATGGCCGCATGGATGTCTCTGAGAACTGGCAGGTCGGTTTCAATCTGGAACGTGCCTCGGATGATACGTATCTGCGCCGCTTTGCCATCGCCAATACCACGACGCTGACCACATCGGCCTATGCTGAAAGGTTTACGGATAATTCTGCGCTGACTGTCGATAATTACTGGTTCCAGGGTCTTCGTGCCCAGGATGTCACCGGTGCAATTCCCTATGTGGCACCGCTTGTCGATTATCGTCATTACGGCACACCTGGATTTTTGGGCGGGCGCTTTGATTATGAGTTGAATGCCCTGGATCTGGTGCGTCCCTCGGGGCGTAATACCCGGCGGATTGGTACCACAACCACATGGGATGTGCCTTTCACAACCCGGTTTGGGGAATTGTACAAACTGACCGCGCGATTTGACGGCAATGGCTATTGGGTGACCAGTCGCAGCCGCGGCGGTGTCGTGATACCGGCGACCGATCGGCTGGTTGGCACGGCGGAACCCAGTATCACCCTGGACTGGCGCTGGCCGCTTGTACGGGATGAAGGCAACTGGCGTCAGGTGATCGAGCCGATCAGTCAAATCATTGCGGCCCCATATTTCGGGCGCTTTGCAAGTATTCCAAACGAAGATTCTACCAATGTGGAATTTGATGATTCAAATCTGTTTTCCTTCAGCCGGTATGGCGGGCGTGATCGGCTGGAAAGCGGGCCGCGTGCCAATGTAGGCGGGCAATGGTCCATATATGAACCCAATGGCGGTTCGGTATCGGTACTTTTTGGTCAGACATATCGTCTTAAGCCGGACCGCGTTCTAAATCGCGAAGCGGGTCTTGGGGCAACGGAATCCGATTATGTCTCGCGGATCAAGATATCGCCTGCTTCCTGGCTTGATCTGGTGGTTCGTAATCGGTTGGACCCCAATAATTTTTCTGCGCGTCGCACGGAAATTCAAATGGATGGCGGTCCAAGCTATTTGCGCGGTTCCGTTGGCTATCTGGACATTGATGCAGACCGGCTTGACCTTACCATTCCTGCCCGGCGGGAATTGCGTGCCAATTTCCTGACCCAGCCACTTACCAACTATTACATGACAGGTGCAATCACGCGCGACCTGATCGGCAAGGGGCGCTGGATCTCATATGCTTCGGGCATATTCTATACTGACGAATGTTTCGAAACCGGGATTGTCTATCAGCGCACCAATGTGCTGCAGGGTGACCTGAAACCGTCAACCACGGTCAATCTGGTTCTTAAGCTGAAATCATTAGGCCAGACTTTTGATCTGCCCAATATAGGCGTTGGTGGTCTGGTCGGTGTGAAATAGGCGGTCATGCAGCTATTTTCATGATCGGACGTCCAGCTGCCTCGCACAAAAGGTCGGCAAGCCGTGGTGCCCATGTTTTGAGTGAATAGGATTGTTCCACCAGTTGGCGCGCTGCCCTGCCCATTTCCACGCGCCGGCCGGGATCATCACGTAAAATGCGGATGGCATCGATCCAGTCATCGTGACTATTGGCAAAAAAACCGTTTGTACCGGATTGAACAATGTCAAGATGGACACCCACGGGTGCTACCACAACCGGCAATCCGCAGGCCATGTATTGCAATGTTTTGTAGCCGCATTTTCCCTGCTCGACCGATCCATTGGTCAGAGGCGAAATGCCGATATCAAAGTTACGTACCTCGTCCACTTCGCTGTCTTCCGACCAGGGATGCAACACGGCAGGTAAATCAGTGCCCCAGCCATCGGCAGCGCCAACCAGCACAAGACGATTATTTTCATTGCGCACCAGTTCGGTCAGTACCGGGCGAATTCGGTCCAGATAACCTGTTGAAGCCGGTGACCCGATCCATCCAATGGTAAACGGTCGTGACGGCTGGGGGCGTTGTGTTTCCGTCGTGCCAGCAGGCAGGAATCGGTCTGTATCAACCACTGTTGGTACAATGCGCACGTCGCGTGCGCCCACCGCCCAGGCGTGATCAGCCAGATATTGATTGCCAGCCATAATCATTGTGGCGGATCGCATGATTTCGTTGATCTTGGGACCAAGAAGCCTTCGCACCAGCCACCAGGGTTGCTGCGAATAACGGTGAAACCATGCATCGTCATAATCAACGACCATGGGAATGCCCAGCCGCAGCAGCCAGCGTTCGAACCACGGCGGTAACCAGGGCATCAGCTCGATCTCGATCCAGATCAGGTCGAATTGCCGAGCCTCGCGCAGCTGCGCGATGCGCCGCAGATAGGCACGAATAATTGCCAGGGGATTGGGCAGCCGCCCACCAAAACGGTTGGTCAGATAGGTATCGTCCAGCAGGGGGGCTACCGTGACATCAAAGCCGGCTTCTGCAAGAAAGGGCAGAAATTGGTAGGTTCGAATTCGGCTGGACGGGCCTCGTCGCGCATAGCGCGACAATACCAGGACTTTGGTTAGTTGCATTTGCGGCATCATTCCGGTTACCGCCGGGTTCCCCTAAGGATCGGCAGGACATTTGTCGCATATCTCAGATATCCCGCCAAGGCTGCTCCTATTTCGCTCCGGCGTTTTGAAGCCAGCAGCATCATGCTCCGGGTGACGGGTTCGATACAAAGGCTGGTGCAGGCAATAAGCAATGCCTTCATCAGGCCGAAATGGGTTCTGGCAAAGATCAGCCGTGACATCAGCCAATAGCCCAGGCGCGGGCCTTTTACCTGGGCAGAACTGCCATGACCGGTGTGTATGGCGCGAACCAATGGCCAGTAAATAGTGTCCATGCCAGCTTTTGAAAGCCGCAGGCTCAGGTCCACTTCCTCAAAATACAGAAAATAGTCTTCGTCAAATCCGCCTATACTTTCAAATGCCGGTCGTTTGATCATCAGGCAGGCACCCATCACCTGGTCCACCCTGCCAGGCGGCGGTGCGATGAAGGGTGCGCTGACCAGGCCAAGTCGGTCCGCGCCGATCATGCGACCCAACAGATCACGAGCGCGGGGAAAGTGCGAACAGCTGGCAGCCAGTTGGCCAGTGCGGTTACAAAGTCCAGGACCGATAATTGCAGCTCCTGGATCTGCCCAAAGCTTTTCGTAAAGTGCTGAAATGGCAGCCTCATCAATTTCTGTGTCTGGGTTGAGAAAGAGAATTGTTGAACGGCTACCGACCGATGCCCCCCTATTGCATGCGGTCCCATAACCATAATTCCGGTCAAGGTGCAGAATGGTTGCCGCAGTATGCCGGATCCGGGCGATTGAATGATCCGAAGATGCGTTATCGACGATTATGGCGTTGGCAGCCAGTGGACCAAGGGTGCGGATACAGGTCGTCAGATGGTCGCCGGCATTCCAGTTGACGATGACGATATCCACGCCGGATGCGCTCAGGTCCATGGGCGCGTCACCGCATGGCGAAAGGCTTGGCCAGCGCGAATGCCCCTCGGACAAGAGCCAACAGTCTGTTGCCAAATGTTAAATGCCATCATGGCTTTCAATCTCACCAAATATGCGTGGCTGCAAGCCCTACCATTGTGGGCATATCAGTTTGCCGATCCGGACGAATATGCCTATAAGGGCTGGTTGAAAGTGAAAGTTCGGATAGATGGCGGTCAGCTCAGGTTCTACACGCGCAAGCGTCATTTTCTTGTTTGGAGAAACAAACGGTCAACTCAAAGTCGGCTTGCGTCAAGCCTTGCGCGCCGAAGGATATGAACGCATTCAGGAAGTCTCAAGCGAAAGTGATGCGCGGTCGTGCATTCAGATTGATAGCCCTGACATCGCAATTCTGGATGGCGCCCTTGGTGGCGACATTATTGCACTGATCCGGGACATGCGGCACGGCCGCATTGGTATCAATCCCTATGTTCCGATCATCCTGACATCCTGGAGCGCCGAGGCTGACATAATCAGAAAAATGATGAATTCAGGGGCCGATGAAATCCTTCTGAAACCCCTGTCGGTCAGCGCGCTAGATCG
>CAISDR010000133.1 GCA_903884125.1 uncultured bacterium | reverse complement strand
CCGATCTCCGCGTGTTTATACCCCATTGCACGTGTTCGGGAAGACCACGCGCAATCATTTCCTCGCAAAACTGGACAAATTTCTTGCGGTTTATGGTTGGCTCCTCATCGGCGAGGATGAAAAACCGGACATCGTATTTGCGATAAAGATTTTCTATTTCATCGACCACTTTTTTGGGATCGCGTACGCGATAGTCGCGCCAGAATTTCCATTGCGAGCAGAATGAACAGGTAAACGGACAGCCGCGCGCCATGTTGGGAATGGCCACACGCTGATTCATTGGAATGTACTTATATTTTTCCCACTCCAGAATGCCCCAATCGGGATTTATGGCATCCAGATTCTTGACTGTGGGGGCAGCTTCTGTCGCCACGATCCGGGCCTGTGCTCCATCATGCTCCGTATAGGCAATACCTTTTACGTTCTGGCGATCTGACAGCCAGCGTCCCTCATCAATCACCTTAATCAGATCGATCAGAATCTCTTCGCCTTCGCCGCGAACGATAGTGTCGATCCAGGGGGCTTCGGCAA
Organism: uncultured bacterium; assembly: GCA_903884125.1. Taxonomy (GTDB): domain Bacteria; phylum Pseudomonadota; class Alphaproteobacteria; order CAISDR01; family CAISDR01; genus CAISDR01. Next base: position 18,656 of record CAISDR010000133.1, on the reverse strand, counting down.
GGACCTGCTGGAACATAAAGGTCGCATGTATCCCACCCAGCACGGTTATTGCGTGCGGATGTACTTCCTTCGCGATTTCAAGCGCACGTTCTGCCTTGTAGATTGATGGCGTGATCGCTGTAGCACCGACAACATCCGGGCAATCTGCGCGCAGCATATCGCGCAGGTCATCGTCGGAAATATTGTTGGTCATTGCATCAATGAAACGGACATCCGTATAACCGGCGTCTTTTAGCGCACCAGCAAGATAGGCGGCCCAGGCAGGCGGCCAGTTGCCAGCAATCTCTGCACCGCCAGAATGATAATTCGGATGAATGAGGATGATCCGCATGGCCTAGCCTCCCGTTTTGTCAGAAAAATCTGACACGAGACGGCGTTACTGAAATTGACACAAGTCAATCAGGCGGATGAATTACGGCTTTTTGAACACTAGACCGCTTGGGCGTGTCGCGCCGGACCGTTAGCCTGATTAAGATAGGCGTCAAACACGGCAGCGACAGAACGCAGGAACGGCCGTCCCGCAGCCTGAACAACAATGCGTCCACCTTCTCGCTGCACCAGACCATCAGTCTGGAAGCGGTCGATGGCACACGCCGCCGCCAGAAGCGGTGCTGAATCAACGCCGTGAGCCTTGGCGATAGCATCAAGATCAACTTCAAGATCGCACATGATATGTTCAATCACATCGCGGCGAACACGATCGTCTTCGGTCAATGCAATACCGCGCGCGATGGCCAGCTGACCCTGGTCAATTGCCGCAAGGTAGGCAGGAACTGCTGTTATATTCTGCACATACCCTTGGGGCAGACTTCCAATTGCACTGGCCCCGATGCCAATCAGCACCGGCGAAGGATCGGTGGTATAACCCTGGAATGAACGGTGCAGCGCCTGACTATCTGCCGCCCGTGCCATGGCATCCCCGGGCCGGGCATAATGATCAAGTCCAACGGCCAGATAGCCTCCTTCATCCACCAGTACCTGATCGATGGCAGCGCGCTGATCAAATCGTTGAACGGGATTTGGCAAAGCGTCTTCATCAATCAGCTTCTGATGACGCTTCATCCAGGGCACATGGGCATAACCAAATACAGCAACCCGGTCTGCACCCAGCGCCAATGCCTGACGGGCCGTGCGGGTTACACTGTCTGCGGTCTGATGTGGCAGGCCATAAATCAGGTCAAGATTAAGCGACGGTATCTGCAATGCCCTTAATGCGCGTGCACAATGTTCCGTTGCTTCAAAGGTCTGAATTCTGGCGATAGCAGTCTGAACTGCGGGGTCAAAATCCTGTACGCCCAGACTGGCCCTGGTAATGCCCATGCCGGGCAAAGCCTCCAGCCGGTCAGCCGGAACCGCAGTTGGATCAATTTCAATAGCAATCTCGGCATCCGCATTTACTGAAAACAGGCGGCGTATCGTGCCCATAATCTCCAACAGGCAATCAGCTGGAAGCGTGGTCGGGGTGCCACCACCCCAATGAATATGAGCCACACGCGCCCGCCGTCCGATTCGGGCAGCGACCATTTCCAGTTCGGCGATCAGGCGCGCGGCATAAGCGCGACGCGGCCCGTCGCGACGGACCACGCTGGTATTGCACCCACAATAAAGACACAGCCGATCACAGAACGGTACATGCAGGTAAAGCGAAAGATCTACCGCTGCAGGGATGGACGACAGCCATTGCTCATAGGTAGCCGTACCAAGATCCGCATGGAAATGCGGGGCGGTCGGGTAGCTGGTATATCGCGGCACACGGCCATCGTAGCGGGCAATAAGGTCGGCGGTATTCATGCTATCCATATTCCAAACTGGACCTGACCCTGACATTGATCCTGATCAAATCAATTAAGAAAGTTTTCGCGGCCCGGGTGATCCTGTATCATCGCGGAACACTAACCCCGCATTGTCCGGGCGCATTAAAAGAGCGAAGAACATTGTTTAATTTCAATATGATAAATAGTGATTATAGACTTGGGATTTGCCCTAAGACTGATGGTGGAAGCCCCTGACATGCCGCTAGCCCGATTTATCAACAGCTATGGCCAACTGCCCGCGAACTGTTTCGTCCGCATGGCGCCAGAATCTGTTTCATCTCCGAAACTGATCAAATTCAACAATTCACTGGCCGATGACCTGATGCTGGACTGGGCAGACCTTTGCCCCGATACACTGACAAAAGTCTTTTCCGGCAATCAAGTTCCTGACACGGCAGACCCGATGGCCACCGCATATGCTGGCCATCAATTTGGAAATTTTGTACCGCAATTAGGCGATGGCCGAGCCATTCTGCTGGGTGATGTGTCTGATCAAGGCGGTCGACTTTACGATATCCAGCTTAAAGGTGCCGGGCGTACACCCTATTCACGATCGGGCGATGGTCGCGCTGCCCTTGGGCCGGTGTTGCGCGAATACCTGATCAGCGAAGCCATGCATGCATTGGGTATCCCATCGACCCGCGCCCTGGCCGCGGTCAGCACCGGCGACATGGTCTATCGGGAAGATCGCCTGCCTGGGGCAATAATCACCCGCGTTGCGGCAAGCCACCTGCGTATCGGAACGTTCCAGTATTTTGCTGCACGTCGGGATCTTAACACGCTGCGACAAGTGGCTGATTATGCAATTGCGCGCCACTATCCGGACTCACTTCAGACTGACAATCCATATCTGGCATTGCTGGATCAGGTTATTGACGCCCAGGCCTCCCTGATTGCCAAATGGATGAATGTGGGTTTCATCCACGGCGTGATGAACACCGACAATATGACGATCTCGGGCGAGACCATCGACTTTGGCCCCTGCGCTTTTATGGAAGCATTTGATCCAGCAACCGTATTCAGCGCAATTGACCAGCATGGACGATATGCCTATGGCAACCAGCCACGTATTGGCCAATGGAACCTGACCCGCTTTGCTGAAACGCTGCTGCCATTGATCAGCGATGATCAGGATCAGGCTGTTAACAAGGCAACAGATCAAATCAACTCGTTTTCCAGTCGATTCCGTTCTTATTGGCTGAATGGCATGCGCACCAAGATGGGACTGAACGACCATAAAGCCGATGACCTTGATCTGGCGAATGAACTCTTGACGGCCATGCAGATCGGACAGGTTGATTTCACACTGGGATTTAGAAATCTCGGCGACGCCCAGAGCGAAAAAGGCCGTGAACGCTTTCTGAATCTGTTTGCGCAGAACGGGCCAATCAATCAATGGCTGGAAAAATGGCTTTCACGACAGAGGAAAGAAAACCTGAACCCGATACTGGTCCGCGAAAAAATGAACCGCGTAAACCCGGCTTTCATTCCCCGGAACCATATGGTTGAACTGATGATTGCAGACGCAGTGGCACATAATCGGTTTGACCGGTTTGAAGATATGCTGGCGATTGTTTCGCGACCCTTTGACGATCAACCTGAATTCTCCCACTATGCCGATCCGGCCCGGCCGGAGGAACGGGTGCGACGTACATATTGCGGAACATGACCTTTATTATGAATAAGGATTGGCGATGAACGACGGACAGAAAACTCAACGGGCACTGATCGTCGGCGCATCGCGTGGACTGGGCCTTGCGCTGGTGGCGGAATATGTGAAACGCGGCTGGCATGTGATCGGCACTACACGCGGAATCGAACGCACAGGCCTTCACGATCTGAAGGACGGGCATCCAGACCAGATTGAGATTGAGACGCTGGATATTACGGATTCAGGACAGATTGATAGTCTGGGCAAGCGCCTTGATGGGCGTACCTTTGACCTGCTGTTTGTCAATGCGGGGATTGCGATTGATCCCAAAGTGACCATGGGGCAAGCAAGCACGGATGATTTCATAAAGGTGATGGTGACAAATTGCCTGAGCCCGATGCGGGTCATTGAAAAACTTGGCAAGCTGGTGCCGCCATCCGGAACGATTGCGGTCATGTCTTCGATCCTTGGCAGCGTCGGAGCTAACACTGTTGGAACATGGGAAGTTTATCGCGGCAGCAAGGCCGCACTGAATACCGCCATGCGTTCCTACGCGGCCCGAAACAGAGGCGACAGCCGCAGCCTGATTCTGATGGCGCCGGGATGGGTGCGTACGGATATGGGCGGGCCAGATGCCCATTTGTCAATTGATGAAAGCATTCCAGGCGTTGTTACCACGATCGAATCTCATCGGGGTACACATGGTCTGAAATTCGTTGATTTTCGTGGCGAACCGGTAGCCTGGTAGGCATATGAACCGGCGATTTGAAACATCCAATCGTTGGGCCAGTGTCATCAAACTTCGGCAACAGATTCTGCTTGGGGACGACGGACCCATTTCAGATTCACCAGCCGGTTATTGGCTTCTTCCCAATATCCCAATGGATGGATTGCGATACTGCGTAAACCACGCACAAATGGCACAAATACAAAACCATTCGGCAGCGTGGCAAAAAAGCCTGCGGTAGAAAACATTTACCACAAATGAATTAAAATGCTGTTCGGCCAATCGTGAACGTCAGGCTTAAAGGCCACGCACAAGGCTAAGGTCGTGGGAGAGCGTTTTATGCAGTACGACTGATGCAGACTCTCTGGCAGCGACAATATGATTAAGCCAGTTTGGAAGATTGATCCGCAACCAAACATCGCGCGCGAACTCAGCAACTTGAGCCTCGTTCATGGATCGGAAGCGCGCATAAAACGAAGTCGGATCATTTTCCGCCAGCCGCCAGAAATCAAGGAAACGTGTTACAAACCATTGTTCAACATGATCCTGTGCGGCATCCAGATAGATCATCATGTCAACCAGTGGTGTTGCCGGGACGGGAAATCCCAAACCTTCTACGATGACAATATCCGCCTTCTCCACATGGTGGGGATTGATCTGATCGACATCATAAGTGATGTGGGAATAAACCGGAACCAGCGCCGACCCTGTTCGCAGGTCCGCAAGTGTCTGGTGAAAGAGAGCCATGTCATAGCTTTCAGGAAAGCCTTTGCGCAGTGTCAGACCCTGCCGATCCAGAAATTCATTCGGATACAAAAATCCGTCGGTACTGATCAATTCCACTTTGGGACTTCCCGGCAATTCCGACAATTGCTGGCGCAATGATTTGGCTAATGTTGTCTTGCCGACCGCAACTGCGCCAGTGAGCCCGATCACAAACAATCCCACACCAGGCTTGCGTTCAGACAATTGGCGAACAATCGCATCAACCGAAATGGGGCAATATTCTGCTGACCCGGATTTTACTTTAGCATCCACAGGCAACACCCCATCCGTACAATCGATACTGACCGGCCCGACAATCTTAAAAAATTATCTTGGGCCAGGCAGCAGCGAGCCTCGACCAGGGTCCAAAGATCGCTCATTAAGCTGTTTTATACAACGCGATTATTTTCACGCAACTCGCAGTGAAACAGGTAGCCTAGGATCCCGAAAAACATGATCGCCAGCGCTTAACCAAATTTTATGATTTATGTTGCAAGTTGATATTTGAGGGTATGTTAATTGGAGATGGCTTGTGGGGGCTATCCTGAATGGGAGAATACCTATGTCCTCAATATCGACTGCTTCCTATGGCCCTCTGTTTCCTGCCCCGGACACCGGCTATGGATCCATCCAGCAAACCAAAGCAGCTGTGGGTCAACTTGCAACGAGCCTTTCATCCGGTGACATCACTTCTGCTCAAAAGGCTTTTGCAAACCTTCAGCAGAGTCTGGGCCTGCCGCCGTCCACAACTGGCGCCACATCAACGACGACACCCCCAACGCCGACTAACACCCTGGCGTCGGACTACGCTGCGATCGGTCAGGCATTACAGTCCGGCGACCTGAGCGGTGCCCAAAAGGCTTTTGCGTCGCTGGAGCAAGACGCAAAGACAGCAAGCAATGCAAAAAGCGGCCACCGAGCCCATCGGCATCATCACGAAAACGCAAACGCTTCTGCGAATCCAACACTGACAGCATCATCGGATACTCAGTCCGCAACCGACGTCACTTCTAGCTCTGGGTCCACCAATAGTATCAATCTGGTGGTCTAACAAATAGCCAAACAATCACGGACCCTGACTGTTCCCTTCAGGGAAGTGAACAGTCAGGGTCTGATTTTTGTTAATTCGTCAGACGGATTGTGAAACCGGGGCCGTTACTTGTACACTACGCCTGCGCTTGGGCAGGTTACCGGTAATGCGCAGGCAAGTTTTTGACACCTGACCCTGAAACGCAAAATAATCCTCCCGCCGGGTGTGCGCCTGTTAGTATTTATACGGCGCGTCTGGAGCTTCGCCCGCTTTCTATCAGCGACGCAGAAGATTTACATCTGATTTTGGGCGATCCACTGGTTACCAAGTACCTTGATTTGCCCACCTCTGAAAGTCTCAACCAGACAAGGCAATTTTTGGCCCAGTGGCTATACGTTCTTCCCGAATGGCATGCCACCTGGTCAATCGTTCATCTGCAAAGCAGAAGGGTCATCGGAATCGTAAACTATCACCACCGGGAAATCTGGAACGAGCGACTCGAGATCGGATATTTTCTGGCTCAGGCTTGTTGGGGGCGTGGTTTTGCAACTGAAGCTGTGGAAGCTTTGATTTCACACTGTTTCAGAAGTCTGGGGGTCCACCGTATAGAAGCCACCATTGAACCGGAAAACATTGCTGCTCAGAAACTGGCGCATCGGCTTGGCTTTATTAAGGAATCTCAGACTCTTCGACATCGACGCAAGGTTGGTGGCACATATCGTGACGAGATCATGTTCGGTCTGTTATCCCAGGCTGGCAACCCTGAAAAAAGTGAGCAGCCGGCCACTGGAAATGCAACGGAAGGCGGGATTTGCCGCGTTTAGTAGCTATGTCTAAGTGATCAAAGCATTCTTGTACCCCTCATCGAATGCCACTTAGACCCACTGGCCCGGATCGCGAACCCCACTCGCGACCGGGCCGGGCTCTTTTAGACATTGTCAAAGACGCCGGATGACACGCTTGCGCGCTGCCTCGGAACGCGGCGCGTGCCAGAGCATAGACTTTGCAATTGCAGCGGAGGTAATTACGGGGAAGGATTGTAATTTGCCAGCAAACTCATATCAATGCCAGCTGATGCGCCCGACGAGTCACTTGAAAAAAGTGACAAAATCGGGTTTGAGGTCGAGCTCGCGCTAGCCGCGGCGGCATTTGCATCCGAGGTCCCCAGGTATCGTTTGACGAAACTTTGCACATAGTTTGGATCATTCGCCTTGGACACATCAAATACTTTAGCAAAGGCCGCTGCCTGGGCCTCGAGAGTTTGGTTCACGATCTGATCGGGAATATGGCCTACCGTTGCGACAACAGAGCGAAGCGTCGAATTGCCTAAAATGTCATAAATGGACTTTACACTGGACACGCTGCTGGCAAAGTTCAATGCTGGAGCCACTGCCGGGTTCAAATTGCTTAGATTGGCCTGATAGGCAGAAAGTTCGTAAGCGCTTTTAAACTGTGCTTGAATTGTTGGGTCCTGTAAGCTCGCGGTCGTATTGCCATCAGTATTCAGTACCTGATTAAGCTGCTTCAAACCCGAGTCATTGAGTTGATTGACCAGCGAGGTAGTGCTGTTCGGATCAGAGGCGACCACTTTTTTCAACAACCCGATATTGTCGATTTGGGAACTTTCACCTAGCGCGGTCAGGACATAATTCAGGTCATTGTAATGGCTGAAAAGGTCGGTCGGCGTTTTGTATTGCGATACGCTTTTGACAAATGCGTTTTCTGCTGCCGTGACCGACGGGGTCTGCTTGACATAAGAGGCCACCGCCGCAGACTCGCCCTGCTTGGTAATTTGCTGATAGAGAGCGGTCGCAGATATTCCGAAGGACGAGATGCTGGACATAGCCCACCTCCACTATTGCACCGGCAATAGTCAGTCATCACAAAACCCGCTGGGACCTGTAGGCGGTAAATCGCTAACCGCCTACCTTTCCCATGGAGTTCAACGCTACCCGCAAGACAATCCGTCTTGAAAATTCTGTGCGTTCAGGAAAAAACAGGGCAGTGGCAAAGATATTCCTGAATTTCCACCTTTAGCTCCACCTGACCATATGTCGCTACCTAAAATACTACATGAATTGCAATGGAATTTTGGGCTACTCGGTTCGATGGTCCGCAGCCCGATTAAAGTTGAGCAGACACACCGTCCTGCTTGCGCATCGGGCGGGGGCGCGTTTTGGCGACGGATTGATCGTCACAATAGCGTTAACGCCAAATGAAACTTTTAGCTCACATATGGCTGGATCCGCTATTCACAAGCGTTGAAAGCGGTTTTGATCCCGAGATTCTAACGACATATTCACGCGGCCAATGCCATCTGCTTGCCAAGTATCTTTTTCAAGAAATGGCCTGGCCGATAATTGCGATCGGGACGATTGTAAACCTTGGTGTGATCGTTCGCCAGTCGATTGCCCCCAGGCTCACCTATTTCAAGCCTGTTGTTCCGATGCAAATTGATCAGGATATATTCATCATTCATTTCTGTAATCGCCATCCATCGCGCGGTATAATCGATATATTTGGTCATCACCACATTTCATTAATTCAAGCCCATTTTTCCCTTGCCGAAACCGAGCGTATTGTAGCACTCGAATGTCAGCCTGAAGCATTGGACAACTTTATTGCCAGCCACCCTGACACATGGGACCAATTTTCCGAAGGTGACCAGCAGCAGGCAGAAAATATCGGCCAAGAATTGCTGAACAGATTGCTGAAACAGCCATCAGAACTGAATCAAGCACGTTTTAGTGAGCGCGCTTCCTGAACGCGGTCAGTACCTTGGATAAAAATTTTTAGGTTTAGGCGTGTTTTGGACCCGCCTTCATATAACCATTCATTACTCATATGGGTCGCCAGCAAAACATTCCAACAAGCAACACAAGCTGGTTAAGACAAAACGGTCGGAACCGAACTGTGCTTACCGGTTAAGACGGAATTTGACCGCAGATACATGCTAAGGCATATTAACGCCATAAATTTATTAGTTAGAATCATAGACGTATGAAATACAGAAGTATAAAAGTTACTTTAAGAGTGCGCTGATTAATTTCGGCCTCATTAAGAAAAGCTGCATTAGCCGGAGGCATAACGATGTTCGCCAACCTTTCTGTCTTTCAAAAGCTGACGCTGCTGGTTGCCGGTGTTGTTGTCGGTTTGCTGGCCATATCTACTGGCGCGCTGTACTCCCAAAGAGCAATACTGCTGAATGAACATATTGCCGAAGTGCAAAGCCTGGCTGAGGCTGCTCGCGGAACAGTTCAGGGCTTTTATGATCAAGCCCAACGTGGCGAAATCGATGCTGAAAAAGCAAAAATGCTTGCACGCGCAGCTGTACGCAGCATGACCTATGATGGCGGCAAAAACTATGTCTTTGTCTATGACTTTGATGGAATCCGGTTGGCACATCGACCAGCACCAAATACCGAAGGAACAGACCAGATCAATTTGAAAGACGCAACTGGTGTTGCTTTTATCAAAGAACTGATCGATGCAGCTCGTAGCGGTGGCGGCGTCGTGTTCTATCGATTCCCGCGCCCGGGCACTGATGTTGGCATTCCAAAAGTCAGTTATGCTGCGGGGTTTGAACCTTGGCACTGGGCGATTGGCACGGGTGTTTATATCGACGATATCGACGCAGCATTTCGTGACAGCGCCTTGAAATTCGGCGCCATAGTTTTGGCGCTTGTGGCTTTAACCAGCCTTTTGGCATTCGCAGTAACGCGCAGCATTACTGTGCCCCTTTCCAAGGTTGATCAGGCTCTGGACAGTGTCAAGCGGACCGATAACTACAACCTTGCAATTCCAACTTTCGGCCGCAATGAGATCGGCAGAATTATCGACGGACTGAATAGCCTTTTTGCTGCTCAGGTTGAAGCCCGGAAGCGCGCCACCGCCCAGGCCGAACGCGATGAGGAACAACGGCAGCGTGACATTGCACAGCGCAAAAAAGAGCAGGGCGAAGAAGCCGCGCGCACGCGACGGCAAGCTGCCATGGAAGATCTTACCCGTGATTTCAACCGATCGATTAGCGAGGTATTGAAGACGCTTTCGCGTTCTGCCGAAGCGCTGCGCAATTCAGCCGCTGAAATGACAAAAGTTGCTATCGGTACATCCGAACGCGCGACCGCGGTTGCAAGTGCCGCCGAAGAAGCATCAACCAATGTTCAGACCGTTTCCGCTGCCGCCGAGCAATTGTCAGCATCAAGTAATGAAATAGGACGACTTGTAGCGTCATCGCGCGAAATCTCTCAAGCTGCAACGCTTGAGGCGGACAGGGCGCGGGCAATAGTTGATGGTCTGAATTCATCAAGCCAGCGTATTGGCGAGGTTGTTGGCTTGATCAACGCAATAGCCGGGAAAACCAATTTGCTGGCGCTGAATGCAACAATTGAAGCTGCGCGTGCCGGCGAAGCTGGAAAAGGGTTTGCGGTCGTCGCCAATGAAGTGAAATCGCTAGCGACGCAAAGTGCCAATGCCACAACCGACATCGACCGTCAGATTTCGAACGTCCAGACAACATCCAAAGAGGCGGCGTCAATTCTTGGCGGCATAGGCGATGTAATCAATCGTATAAATGACTCCGCGTCCCTGATCGGCGATACGGTCAGCCAGCAGCTTGAAGCATCCCGCGAAATCGCGCGCAATGTTGCTGAGGCAAGTTCTGGTACGGCAGAGGTGACAAAAAACATAAGCGGTGTCAGCGAAAATGCCCAAGAGACCGGCAAAATGGCTGAAACGGTGCGCCGGGCGGCAGAAGAGGTTTCCGTCGAGGCAGCGGCCATCGAAAGGGAAATTGAAACATTCCTGTCAACGATAGGAAAGGCAGGCGAGCGTCGAAATTTCGAACGAAAACCTGTCAACCTTTCCGGCAGGTTCACGACTGGCGGACGAGAAGATGCGGCACTGATAACAGACCTGTCGCGCGGCGGCGCTTCGATCAAGGTAGCTTCGTCACCAATGCCAGGGCAGCGCTTCAAGCTCGTATTCGAACGCGGAATCGAGGCCACGGGCCGTGTGATTGAAACAGAAGGTAGCGTAACACGTCTGCAGTTTGATTTGAATGATCAGCTTGGCAACCGCATCGATACTTTAACTTCCTGATAGGCCATAAATTCAAAATCTTGTCGATCAAGTGACGGATTTTAAAGTCAGATAGGCCGTTCGTCTTTTATTAACTGATACAATCAGGAACAAATTTGTTTTTTTGCCATATGTCGCAGAAAATATGCTCTCGACTTTGCCGTGCAAATCCAGATCCTCTAGGGTAAATCCGTCTTTGGCAATCGAAGCAACCGCTGTCTGAACGAAGGCGTCGGCAAGCTTTGGGGCTCTACCCAGGATCTGACGTTCGATTTTTGCTGCAATCAATGTGACCTTTCAGACAACCCGAGGCAGCGGCACATCAGCAAAATGAATCAGGAAAGCCAGACCTTCCACTGGTAACTGCAAATCGTTGCCTTCACGCCTGCATTTGATCAATCGGGCTTCCATACCAAATTCTCGATTCTCAGGACATGCCCAAGGCCCCTCGACGATCAGGCGGTCTTTCAGTTCCACCAGAGTAATTACGTTGAAAGTGCTTAAACTCACTTTGCCGCGAACGGCTACAAGGTAACAAAGCTTGCGGGAAAAGTGGACTTCCTGAACTGCCCGTCTGCGCTATCCGAAATACCACCTTTCTTATGATGGACGCACTCCACAACGCTGCTCAGTGGCGCTTGATAAGCCGCGAACAGCATCCGAGGCCAATTTGCGACGTTCCCGTCAGACAGCCCCAAGATCGATGATCTATTCGGTCATTATTGGCCCGATGCACCACACAAGGGTTATCGGAGGCAAACAAGACATGCGCACAAGATCAAGCCGGTTATCAGACGTTTGCGTCTTGGCGCGGCTTTGGCAGCCAGATGGCGACGGAGAACTGACCAGCAATACGTTGATGGACATATTTGTTCCGGATCCAACTGCCGGTCTGTTTGCGAGAACATAATGAATATTTTAAACTCAGCGTCCGACAGCCCGGCGAGCGATCGGCTGGCAGTCGCCTGGCGGATCTTCAAACGTGGGAACCAGTTGCTGGCGAAAGAGTATTGCGAAAATATTCTTGCTGGATGTCCTTCGGATATCGATGCTCACCTTTTGTTATCAATCATTTGCGACGAATCTGGTGCATTTGACGACGGCCTAGATCATATCAATACCTATCTAAGGCACGTATTGCCCGATCCGATCATCATCCTTCAGAAAGCCGTTCTGCTCGAGAAAATGCGACGATTGCGCGATGCGTCAATATGGTATGCCGCTGCACTGGCTCTGGCCCCGGCGGTTGGTGTTATTCTTGAAAGTCTGCTTCGACATCTGACACAACGGCGACAGTTTTTCGCGGCGCAACGCCTGGCAGCCAGACTGTTTCGCGTTGATCCTTCCTGTGTCTCGACACAATCATCTGTTGGCGATCTGGATTTCACGCTTGGAAATCATGACGCGGCCGCAAAAGCTTTTTATTCAGCCATATGCCTGGATCCCGGCTGTGTGATGGCCTATTGCAATCTTGGAATTACCCAACTTCGGCAGAAAGCACTGAATCAGAGCCTGACTTCACTGAAGCGGTCAGTAACATTGGACATGAACTTTCCGGTGGGGCAAATCCATCTGGCTGACGCACTGACTTTAAGTGGCCAGTCAAAGCAAGAAAATCGCTGGAGAAAGCAGGCGCAAATGGTATTAAACAGGAACGCGCCGCGCCGTTTTACGTCCGACAACAAACCGCGCTTGCTGATCCTGCGAAGCACTGATGCCGCCGACGTGCCGATGGAGTTTCTGTTTGACCAATCAAAAATTGATATTGGTTGTATTTTCTGTCTGTCGCCAGACATGACGGATGGTGGGCTTGAGGACATAACGGAGGCAGCCTCTGGTTATGATCTTGTATTTAGTGCAATTTCAGAGCCGGATGCTGGCGCAGCATATCTTCAATCAGCGGAGGTTATCTGCCGGTCGCTTAGTATTCCGATTCTGAACACACCCATGCGTGTTCGCGAAATGCGCCGTGATTTTGCAGGCGCTTTATTTGCAAATATTGACAATGTCGTTGTACCAAAGACCATACGACTGCCGCGGTCTCGGCCTGCCTTGAAAAGTGTCGGGCCGTCCAACATTCGGCTCCCGGCCTTATTGCGTCCAGTCGGATCACACAACGCCCGTGATCTGGTGAAAATTCGCAGCTTTGAGGATATTCCTAATTTCATCGGCACTTCAATGGAGAGCACGTTTTATCTGACAGAATTCTACCCCTATCAGAGCTTGGACGGACTTTACCGCAAATACAGGTTCATTTTTGTGGATGGGCAGGTTTTTCCGTACCATCTAGCGATTATGGATGATTGGAAAGTCAGTTATTGGCGGACGAACATGGCGCACTCATCTGCCCTTCGCGCCGAGGAGGAAGCTTTTCTGCGCGATTACGAAAGCGCATTAGGTTCCGATATCGCAGATGCACTCCGGGCCATCGCATGCCATGTCCGGCTTGACTTTTTTGGACTGGATTGCGCGGTCACACGTGATGGCAAATTATTGATTTTTGAAGCCAATGCCCATATGTGGATACATCTTCACGATGATCCAAGTATTTTTGCGTTCAAGCACCGCTATGTTCCACGGATTTTTGACGCAATTACTCGGATGGTTTTGAAACATTCATCCCGACTAGCCTGCGCCTAATCCCCACGATCGAGGCGCAGGCCCGCCAGTGCCTAGGCAGAAATATCGATATTCGCACCAAGAAGCGGATTTGAATATTGCTGGGACTGTCCGGACGAATTTCCGGAAGTTGAGCCTCCGGATTGAGATCCGGTACCGTTTCCTGTGGATGCAATCAGTTGGGTTAGCGGATCGGTGCTGGCAACCCCACTTGCACCCGAAACGCCCGTGGTGGCGCTCGACGACTCCGCACCGGAACGATGATGGTGATGATGCTGCCGAGATGGCTTTGCTGCTGTTGTTCCATCAGCGGCTGGTGTATTGGCCTGTGCCAACGGCTGCCCATTTAAGGGTGCATAAGAACTGCCTGGCGTTGATAATGATATTGAACTCATGGTCCGTCCTTTAGCGCTCGATACGGCAATATTGCCTGGGATTGGCGCACGATAGGCAGAGCAGGATTTGGGCCAACTTTTTTATCATTCAATTACATTATGTTAGAAAGACACGCGGCAATTTTTGCCGTGATGGTTTTTAGATTCTCTGCGCGCCACTGAAAATTTTGCCGAGCCATCTTGACCAAATATTTGGTCGCTGCTGCCGTTCGGCGTCGAGCTGAACCGTTGCATGACGCTGCTAAACGGGCTTCAGCGCTTTGATTTTGCATTGCGAATGCGACGCAGTTGTTTGCCACGAACATTTTTGGTTTGTGCATACTTCATTTGCGGAAATGTTTTTATCATTGTACTGGTTGGACATTACGCTTCGACGGATTTTGTCGGGTTGATCGTTTGAACAACGGACAAGTCTGTGTGCCTGCCTGATATCATTGGGTAACCGGGGGTTACGGCCCCGGAAGCTTGATCGGACGGATTAATATTTGGATGGAAATAATTTTGCGGAATTCAGGACTTTTTATCCAGCATCAAAGACAGAGTTCATGGCGGCTATTGTTTCGGTCTGGTGTTGGTGAAAATGCCAGACGCGCGCTGTTCGCCTTGGCTTTGACATTCTTGTCAATTGTTTCGGCGCCTTGTCTTGCTGAAAGTGCCGCACCATTGGACCTCACCCAATATAGGGGCAAAGTGGTTTATCTTGATTTCTGGGCTTCCTGGTGTGGGCCCTGCCGGCTATCATTTCCTTATATGAGCTGGCTTCACAAAATATATGCCGATCAGGGAATAATTATTATTGCTGTTAATGTTGATCATTCGCGCGACCTTGCCGACAAATTTCTTGCTGAAATGCATTCAAGTGACCTTCAGGTCGTCTACGATCCGGACGGCAAGCTTGCGGCCTACTATGCGATTAAGGGTATGCCAAGCTCAGTTCTGATTGGCCGGGATGGACGCATCCGATATACCCATACAGGATTTCAACAGGATCAGATCAGTACATACAATACGCACATGACGGAGTTGATCAGTGAGAAGCAATAGGATTATTACACCTGGCCGATCACGGATCGCCCTTGTACTTTCAGCGGTTGTCTCACTATGTGGGGCGGCTGGTTGCGACACGATTGGCGCCAAACCGTGGGATCGGGATTTAATGGCACGCCGCTCGATGCAGCCTGATACCTATCCAGTTATCACAGCAATCAATTCCCATATTGAATTCAGCAAAGAGGGAGCTAGCGGCGGACGTGGCTTCAGCGGCGGCGGTTGCGGATGCAATTGACGACGCGGCGCACTAGCGCAATGGCCAAATCGCCCAGGCTTACCCAGGCGCTTGGACTACTGACCGCGACGCTCTTTGCGACTGGGTCAGTCAATGCCTCGGCACAGACAAGCGGCTCTGCGTCAAGTACACGTGGTGGTGCTGATATATCCAGTGATACCAGCACTGATCTTGGCAAAATAAGGGTTGATACTGCCATCCTGTTTTATCAGGAAGAGGGTGGACGCGTTCAGGCAACCGAACCCGTTCTAAGTATGACGTTGAACCATCGGGACGGCGACGTATTGGGGATAAAGCTCACGGCCGACACCCTGACCGGTGCAACACCGAACGGTGCAGCGCCCTGGTCATCGCCACAAACGTTCGTTACCCCAACCAAGGTATCGGTCAGTACCACAAGTACCGGCGCATCAGGAAACAGCATAATCACGACTGTCGATGGAATCGCAGTGCGTAATTATTCGGCCGCAGCCCATGCTTTGCCGCTTGATTACGGCTTTAACGATCAGCGCTATGCGCTGGATCTGAATTATTCCACACTGCTGCGTCTGGATATAAGGCTGTCAGGTGGCGTCGGTTATTCGTCGGAACACGATTATACATCTACATCAGTGAATGCTGGCATCACCAAAGATCTGAACGACAAAAATACAACGCTTTCGCTCTCGGTAAACGCGGAATTCGATACATCCGAACCATATTTCGGAACGCCTGTTCCATTTTCGGTCATGAGCGGTACGGCAAAGGGCGGCAACACTGACAAGTCCGTTGTTGACGCCGTTATCGGCATTACACAAGTAATGAACCGGTATTGGCTGGCGCAACTTAACTATAATGTCAGCACGAATAATGGTTACCAGACCGATCCATATCGGATTTTATCGCTGGTGGATCCTGTTACGGGTGCACCGCTTCAGTATGTCTACGAGAACCGGCCCAAATCGCGTTTGCGACAAAGCGTATATTTTGGCAATAAAATAGCACTCGGTCCAACTATCACTGATATTTCGGGACGGTATTACCATGACAGCTGGGGTATAAATTCCTATACAGCAGAACTGTCCGAACGGGTAACGCTGGACACCTGGGTCTATGTTGAACCGTTTGCGCGGTATTATCATCAGACTGCAGCCACATTCTTCCGCAACTATCTTGTCTGGGGCGACGCCACACCGCAATACGCAAGTTCAGATAGCCGCGTTGGTCAGTTTGATTCGACCACTTTCGGCCTAAAGGTTGGGTTTCGCGTTGGCACCAGCGGCGAGCTTTATTTAAGGGGCAGCGTCTACAATCAGACGGGTAATGGCCATCCAACGGACGCCATTGGTCAACTGAAAAATGAAAACCTGTTCTCAGGCGTCAAGGCTTATGCAGGATTACTTGGCTATACCTTCGTATTCAAGTAGATTCAACTGCTGCGCAATAACCTTTCAATCATTGGAACCTTCCAGTGAAAATGCAAAAGGCAGCTGGTAGTTTTGACATTGTCGAAGATGGCTTTGTTTATCGCTTTACCGCGATGGCATCGCCCTGCGAAGTTCGGATGGAAACATCCGACTTCGATCTGGCTGCGCATATTGCAGGCATGGTTGAGGCCGAGGCCCGAAGGATCGAACTGAAATACAGCCGGTATCACCGCGACAGCGTGGTGACAGGCATAAATCAGTCTGATGGCTCCCCCATTTTTCTTGATGATGAAACAGCCAGCTTGATTGATTATGCGGCCAGCATTTTTCAATTGAGCGAAGGACTTTTTGATATTACGTCCGGTGTCCTTCGGCGCATCTGGCGCTTTGACGGCTCAGATGCTATCCCCAGTCGCCAGCAGATCAAAGAACTCAAACCGCTGATCGGGTGGCAGAAAGTTAAATGGCAGCGTCCGGAACTGATACTGCTAAGGGTATGGAAATCGACCTCGGCGGCATCGGCAAAGAATACGCAGTCGATCGCGCCGTGTTAGCGGCAACAACCGCTTCACCCATACCGATACTGGTAAATTTTGGCGGCGATCTGCGGGTATCGGGCCCTCGTGCCAGCGGCGCGCCTTGGCGGGCTGCAATTGAATCAATGGATGACAATGTATCATCCGAAGGATTTTTGGAAATTCACGCTGGCGCAATAACAACCAGTGGAGATGCGCGACGCTTCATCCTGAAAGATGGCGTAAGATACAGCCATATTCTTAATCCACGAACGGGATGGCCCGTAAAACAAGCGCCGCGCTCAGTAACGGTTGCCGCTGCCACCTGTATTGAAGCGGGCCTCTTATCCACATTAGCGATGCTGCATGGCCAGCATGCCGAGAATTTCCTGCGACGAGAGGGAATAACAGCATGGTGGATAAGATGAACAGGTGGGAGCAGGAATTTGATTGCCTGTGACTATCATTTTCGGGCGATGGGCACATCGTGTTCTATTGTGCTTTATGCTGACAATCCGGTCGAGGCTGACGCGGTTGCAGCTCTGGTATTGGCTGAAATTGAAAGAATTGAATTCAAATATTCCCGATATCGCGCTGATAGCGAATTGTCGCGTATTAATGGCACACTACCTGGCCAAATCTGTCGTGTGGATGAGGAAACGTCTGCGCTACTGGATTATGCGATGGCATGTTTTCGAATCAGTGACGGCCTATTTGATATAACTTCGGGCGTTTTACGTCGCGCCTGGAACTTTTCCAGCCTGAACGTGCCGAGCGACGATGTGGTCACGCACGTGCTGGGTTCCATCGGGATGGACAAGCTCAGCTGGCAGGCACCCTGTCTTGCTTTCCACGCACCGGATATGGAACTGGATTTCGGCGGGATCGCAAAGGAATATGCCGTTGACCGCGCTGCGGCGGTTATCACCGAGGCGGGCTTATGTCATGGCCTTATAAATCTGGGCGGTGACATGGCAGCGATCGGGCCGCGCGGTGATGGGTCACCTTGGCCAATTGGGCTTCAGCATCCGAATAAAAAGGCAGCCAATATCGCAAAGGTGGGGCTGATTAGAGGCGCGCTGGCAACCAGCGGTAATTACGAGCGATTTATTCAATGTGGCGCCACCAGATATGGCCATATTCTTAATCCCAAAACCGGATGGCCCGTCAGTGGACTCGCATCAGTATCCGTTCTGGCGCCTCAATGTATGGTAGCGGGGTCCGGTGCCACCATTGCCATGCTGAAAGGAACAGATGGCGCATCGTGGCTTGCACAGCACAAACTGGATCATATCTGGATTGACGAAGACGGGCACCAGGGTGGCACCTGGCCGCCCGTCTGGTCATCCAGTATGGAATAGTCGGTATAT
>CAISDR010000132.1 GCA_903884125.1 uncultured bacterium | reverse complement strand
TGTTGGCGGGGGAACGGTTTTATATGCGGGTCATTTTCCAAGGCTGCACCCATCCGATTTTCGCGTGCGCAGTCTGGACGGCATCGGTGATGACTGGCCAATTGACTATGCGATGCTCGAGCCTTTTTATGCCGAAAATGATCTTATGATGGGTGTCTCCGGACTTGCGGGCGATCCGGCTTATCCACCCAAATCATGCCCGATGCCACCTATTCCATTTGGTAGGACTGGAAGTGTCATCGGGGGTGGTTTTAACACGCTGGGCTGGCACTGGTGGCCATCGGATGCAGCGATTGCAACCGGCAATTATGATGGTCGGGCGCCATGCATCAACCTTGGCCACTGTATTGCGGGATGTGCGCAGGGTGCAAAGGCAAGCACCGACATTACCTATTGGCCACATGCGTTACGGTCAAAGGTTGAAATTCGCACGCGAGCGCGGGTTCGGGAAATAACCTTAAACGCCGCCGGGTTCGCCGATGGGGCAATATATTACGATGCAGATGGAAAAGAACAGTTTCAGGGCGCTGAAATTGTCATCCTGGCGTGTAACGGTATCGGCACACCTCGGATTTTGTTGAATTCGACATCGGGGAAATTTCCAGACGGGCTGGCCAATAAAAGCGGGCTGGTCGGCAAAAATCTGATGCTTCACCCCTATGCACGTGTGCAGGGTCGATTTGATGTGCCGATGGACGGTTATCGCGGTCCACATATCAGCATATGGTCACAGGAGTTCTATGAGACAGACGCAAGCCGCGGATTCGCGCGCGGTTATACCTTTCAGGTGGATCGGGGTGCAGGCCCTGTGGCAACGGCGCTAAGCGGCATGCGTAGCGGAACCATTTCCTGGGGAATGGATCATCATCAGGCGTTCCGCAGAAACTTTAATCACACAGCCTCGCTGTCAGCGATTTGCGAGGATCTGCCCGAAGCCGATAATGCTGTGACCCTGGATCCGGCACTGACAGATGCACATGGCATTCCGGCACCGCGTATCGCCTATCGTCTCAGCGAAAACACCAAACGGATGATCGTCCACGCGCTTGCCAGGGGGCGGGAAGTGCTGAAGGCCGCCGGCGCTGTTGAGATTACCGAGGAAGCACCTGTACCATGGGCAGGCTGGCATCTGATGGGCACTGCCCGCATGGGAAATGACCCGTCCAATTCAGTTGTCAATGCGTGGGGACGCAGCCATGACGTGCGAAATCTTTTTATCGTCGATGGCAGCATCTTTGTGACATCAGGCGGGGTCAACCCAACGTCCACAATTCAGGCATTGGCGCTTTACATCGCTAATCAGATAAAATCACGGTTGGGGGAATTGTTTGACTGACAGGCAACAAGACAGTTCCGGTCCGGAGGTCACGTCCGATGGGTCATTGAGCGAGGTGGAACTCGTGACATTACGGCATCTGGCGGCAATGATGATTCCTGCGTGCGATGACCCCCCAATGCCTGGGGCTGAAGATGACGAAATATTTGCTGATATCCTAACAACGGCTGAGGCAGGCCTTGCGCGCATAAGGCCTGCTCTCGCAAGGTTTCACGCTTTCGCGTCGGAATTTTTTCTGGGGCACAATGCCGCAGATCAGAACCTTGCCATAGATCGTTTCCGTGCGTCAGGTGGATCTGCTGTTTCAATCCTGACAAGCTTGATTGTGCGTTGTTACTATCGCAATTCCCGTGTGATGGCAGCATTGGGCATGGAAGCCCGCTCGCCGTTTCCGCTTGGCTTTCATGTGGAGCCGGGGGACTTCTCACTTTTGGACCCGGTGCGTGCGCGCGGAAAAATCTATCGGGACGTGAATTAGAAAAGAACAATCAGGGGGAAATGAAGATGAAGCTGGTCAAGGTAACCGCCTATTCCATACGCACACCCAAGCCAAATTATGGCGGTTATTATTGGTATTTTGTTCGGCTGGAAACTGATACTGGCCTGGTGGGTTGGGGCGAAGCTGCAATCCTTTTCAGCCTTTATGGCCTGGCCAAAGGATTTGAATCGCTGGTTGAAGGGATATTCAATAAATATCTAATGAATCAGGACCCAATAAATCGGGATATGCTCAACAAACTGATGTATGCGGGATTATCCTCTCAGCATCCGGATTATTTTGTCGGCGGCCTGATAAGCGCTTTTGACGTTGCAATGTGGGATATCTGTGGAAAGCACTTTGGTGTCCCCGTCTGTGACCTATTGGGCGGACGTTATCGCTCACGTATCCGTACCTATACATACCTTTATGATCTTGATGCTGATGGCGGATTAACCGAGTCTGCATCGACTTGGTCAAACAATCCGAAGCGGGTTGGTGAGGTCGCGGCAATGATGGTTGATCAGGGCTTCACCGGGGTAAAGCTTGATCCGCTTCATTATACAATTCCTGGCCGGCTTCCTATTGGTCCCTGGGAACTCCGCATGGACGAGTATGATCGGGCCGAACGTACTATTGGCGCAATCCGTGATGCGGTCGGTGATCGGGCCGATATACTGATTGGCACCCATGGCCAGATCACGCCTTCAGTTTCCCGAAGGCTTGCAAAAAGACTCGAAAAATTTGATCCGCTATGGCTTGAGGAGCCATGCCCACCGGAAAATTTTGAAGAAATGGCGCGGATTGCGGCAAGCACTTCCATCCCGATTGCGACAGGGGAGCGACTTGCCTATATCCATGATTTTCAAAAACTTTTTGCCGCCGGTGCCTGTCATTTCGCACAACCCGATCTGGGAAGTTGTGGTGGTATAACGGCAGCCAAACAGATCGCGGGCCTTGCAGAAGCGCACTATGTGTTAATGGCACCCCATGTGTGGGGAGGGCCGATCATCACTGCGGCGGCCATGCAGATCGCGGTGAATATTCCAAATTTCCTGATTCTGGAGAGTATTTATAAATCGCGGGGTTTCTTTGATGAGATCGTGCGCGAGCCCTTTATCTGGGAAAATGGTGACCTGTTATTGACTGAACGACCGGGCATCGGCATCGAGCTGGTTGAAGACAAACTGGACAAGTACCGTATTTAGAGGAACGACGACTGCGTGCTTTTGGATTGCAGAACAAATTCAGCTCTCTGCTATTCGCCGTAATCCGGCCCGGTTTTCCAGTCGTATCTGTCCATAGCCGGTGATGATCAAACCGGCGCGTTCAAACTCGGTCAACGCCTGATTTACAGTTTTGCGCGCCAGTCCCATCATTTCCGCCAGCGACTGCTGACTGAATGCCAAAGGTCGTGATTCAAGTCTGTTTTCGTCAAATGCCAGCAGCCGTGCGGCAATTCTCTGGCGCGCGGGCAGCGCGATTGCCTGTACGGACAATCGCAGCACCTTCTTCATATTCAAGGCGTGAAGCAGATTGATTGCGCGCCAGATATCGGGTTGTGCCAATGCAATTTTTTCCAGCGCAGTTTCCGAAAGTCGCAAAATAATACTGTCTTCGGCGCTGATCACTGTCATGGCCCGGCGCAAATTTCCCTGGCCGATTGCCTGGCCGAATGCTTCGCCGACCCCCATCTGTCCAAAATGGACCAGACGGTCACCTGTGGCGCGAAACAGAAGATCTACCGAGCCGAACAGAATGATCGTCAGACCGTTTCCCTCATCACCCTCTACTTGCAGGGTCTGATTTTTGGATAGCCGCAATACGCGGCCATGGTTGGCAAAGCTTTGCCCAAGGCCCTGTGTCGGCAATGAGATCCAGGACAGTCGCTGCAGAAACGCAGTTATCGATTCAGGGTCGGCGAACATGCATAGAGTTTAGCCGGTACAAAAATCGCCTGCCAATGAACAATGCGGACCTGCGTCGCGAAATTGACCTTGCATGGCAATGCAATTCCAGCAGTTGGCAATCCAAAAATTTTACACTCAAGCTGCGGCAATTTGTCCCATTTGTCACATTTGTTACACTTTTATCTAAAATTTCCGCCTACTAATGTTAACAAAGGCGCAATCCATATGCGTCGGCAGGGGAAAGAATAAGCGGCACGAATGTCCGCTTAAGGGGGAAGCGCCATGGTCAGGACCGAAGTTCTGAAATTTGCAGTCATTGTTGCGTTGTTGGAAATTCCGGTGGTGGGGATTGCAGCGTCCTCGACCGGCATTGAAGAGATTACGGTCACTGCTACCAAACGCAAGGAAGATGTGCAGAAAATTCCGATGGCGGTTACGGCATATTCCGGTGCTGCGCTGGAAAAACTGGGCCTGCAGAATATTACTGAAATTGCCCGTGTCGTGCCGGGGCTTCAGATTTCTTCGGCAAACATAAATCGAAATTCAACCGTACTTATTCGCGGCGTGGGATCGTCAGGCACTAATGCCGGTATCGAACCAAGCGTCGGTATTTTTCTGGATGGGGTTTACATTCCCGCGGCAGGGCCGATTCAGGCTAACCTTCTGGATATTTCCACTTTGGAAGTTTTGCGCGGACCACAAGGTACGCTGTACGGCCGCAATACGCCTGTAGGCGCTTTGAACATTACCACCCGTGATCCATCCAGCGAACACGAGG
>CAISDR010000131.1 GCA_903884125.1 uncultured bacterium | reverse complement strand
GGCCTGATTGACACCATGTTTTTTGCAACCCGAAGATTCGGATCGCCTAACGTTTCTTCGTCAATGGTAAGCGCAAGCGGTTTACCCGGCAGCAATCGCGGCACAAAAGCAAAACCATATTTGTCGGTCTGTGTAACGGTGCCGATCTGGGGCACTTCAACGCGAACGCCGGACATCGGCACATCACCTTCACGGAATTTGCCATCGCCGCGTTCATCCATGAACACGCGCACGGCGGCGGCACCCATATTGGCGGCCTGATCCCGCAACAGCATCACATTGCCCGTATGATCATCACCGGCCACGGCAAAATTCGCCCCCAGTCGTAGTTGCAATGTTCCCTTGTTGTCATAGGAAATACGCGGACCGATGCGCGCGACCCCGATATCCAGATCAAACGTGGCACTGATCTGGGTCAGCTTTGACGCTGGTGCCCAATCCAGCCCCAGATCTGCTGTAACCTTTGGGTTAAAACGTAGTCTGGTCCCAGCCGAGATTGAAACAATTTCCGGCGTGGGTGCCACGTTATAACCAAGGCCGGTGCGCAAAATATTATCGCCGACGCGCAAAAAGACATTGCTGGTGCCATCAATCGTATTAGTCGATGCCATGTTGAGCGGCGTGTTGCGCAACACGCCCAAACTTTGAGAAACCGAAAATCCGGGAACGGCGTAGCTAAGGCGCGCTGAAATACTGTCGCTGTCGGCTGGTTTGGATCGCGCACCGTCATAGCTGATCGCATAGCTCAGCGGACTGCGCTCGCCAACAGGGACCAGCCCCTGAATCGATGCACCAAATGAATTGTTGGCGGCAGGCACGCCTGTACTGGGATCAAGCCGCAGGCGGTTCTGATAGCCTTGACTGACGCTTAACCGCTGATCGAAAAGTGATGTCTGGGCCGATGCGCCATAACCCCACCCACCCAGTTCATCGCCCGCGCCATTGCCAACCAACAGCCAGTCACCCTGTTGGGCAACAAGCCCAGACTGATAGGCAATATGTCGCTTATCAACACTGTTGAAAGAGGTAACCCCCGCGAGCGCCGAAATCCCCTCGGCCAGGCCATAGGAAAACGAGGCGGATGCGCGTGCAGCACCAGCCGCCAGTGCGCTACCGCGGGTTGGATCATAAATCGGCGTGTCCTGCTGGGACACGGACAGGTCGTATTCAAGCCGCCCTGGGGCTGCAAGACCAACACCCAACGGGACAATGCGCGTTTCTTCGCGCACCTGTCCGTTGGGACCGTAAAAGACCAGACGAAAATTATTGTTGCCGGGAAACAGGCTGACGTTTGAAAAATTGTAGCGGCCTGTACCCGAGGTGGACTGGCTGCCAACCAATGCGCCATTGCGAAACAGATCGACGTCCCAACCTTGCGGCGCGTCGCCGATGAGGTCCGTTGAGTCAAAGCGCCCACCAAACCCCAAAGCACGATTGGAATATCTGACACCGCGTTCAAACGTGCCGCGACCAATCAGCGGAACGGCAGCAGGTTGAATTTCACCAACCTCCACGCGTGTCGCCCCCAGCGGCAGATTGCCCGCAGGCTCTTCGCGGTTCAGGGTTGCCCGCGCAGTATTGGCAAAAAAGCCATTGGACTGATTTGCGGATCCTGAGAAATAAAACTGACTCTGGAAATAAGCAAAATCATTTGCGCCAACTGTCGTCAGGTCACCGGAAAAGGAATTGGGTCCGCCGCGCGGACGCACGAAGCTGGCTTGCGTATCAACATCAATGGTTGGCCATGAAAACACCCGATAGGGGGTTTCAAGATCAACCTTGTCATTGTCTGCCAGCACGGGCGGAGCACCGCCGGGCTGATAATGGGCGGCCAGCCGTTCAAGTGTTGGAAATGGTCGATCAGTATTCAGCGTAACTAATAATTCGGGGGCATCGACCTTGAAAGTGCCACCAAGCCAGGGTCCCAGTAACTTGGAATCCACCAGAATGTCCTGACCGTTCGATACCGCATTGCCGGGTTCAAGTTTTTGAACCTGACGGCCGTAGCGCGCTTCGCCAGTTGTCATATCCAGTTCAAATTTTTCGCCGTTGTTCAGGATCGGGCCTGATGCCCTGCCCAGCCCCGGCTGAACTTCCAGCGGCAGGAAAAGAGCGCCAGTCACTTCCGCCAAGGGAAGCATTGCCCCATCGCCGACCTTGAAAACCTGAATACCGCGGGCGGCCGTCAGGCCATGTACCCGCAGATCCACCAGCAACTCTTCGCCTTCTGGAACACCGACGGCGCCGGGCGTCAGTGTCGCATTCGGAATTGCCGTCGGACGCGGACGCGGCCCTTGGGAAACCGGAGCTACGACCAATTGCCCGGGCAGCGGGATCTGTACCGGCGCTGGCTCCGGTCCTTTGGGCGCGGTCGTTGGACCCGCTGGCGCCTGAACCGGCAGCGGTACAGCCGGTTCATAGACCTGACGGAGATTTTCAAGAATGCGTCTGATTTCGGGGTCATCAAGCGGCACCTGGGCATGGGCCTGACAACAGGCACCAACCAGTATCCAGATGCCCACCCCCCCAACCCGTTTCAAATAATCCCCTCCGCAAGCTATCAAATCACAGGCAAGCGCGACTCAGCCATGTTCAGCGCAAGAATAAACGACACCAGCAGCCTTCGGGCCACACTTACATTTAAACTCTAGCCATACTTCTCACCCGTAAATTTTCAATCGCCGATTTAATCTTCAATAAAATAAAAACCACCTTAAGGTGTATTTTATGCGAAAATTTGCTTGATGCCATAACAATTATAAAAAACAATCACTTGTTCTTTTTGAACAACTAGTCGATTATTTCACCAGCGTCCCATTCCGGCAGCGCCGGGCGGTAAAGTGCAAGTTGCGTAAAGGTTCGGCAGTAAATGTACGGTATGCTTATCTTGATTGCGTTTTCGTGCTGGTCATGGTCATGGTCAACACCTGCGCGTTCTGGAGAAATGCAACTGGCCCGCGCGCCGTTGGCTGTCGAACAATTGGTTGAGACAAAACTACTGCAAAAGATCTATGATCGAGCAGGACTGAAATTTTCAACCGTGGATATTCCACCGCTGCGCGCAAATGTGCAGATACTGGCAGGTGAAATAGACGGCGAAGTGGGCAGACCACAAAAATACTTTGCCGAAAATCCGGGCCTGATGCAGATCACACCTGCCTTTTATCATTTCGCCGTAGGTTTATTCGCCCGCACTGGAACCGGTATTCGAGGCACCAATGAAATGAGTGCCTATCGAATTGGCGCAATCAGGGGCATGAATTACCCGCTACCGGGATTTGCAAAAAGCGCGAATGTGCACCTGTTAAATAACCCGAGGGATATGTACGCGCTGCTGAATGAGGAACGGGTCGACCTGGTTGTGGACAGCGTTTTTAATGGTCAGGCTATGATCCGCAGCCTGGGACTGCACAATATTGTTCTTATTGCCATACTTGAGGACGTCAAAATCTTCCATGCTCTTGGGCCAAAGGCGCCTGATGTGAACCAGCGTCTGAGACGATGCATCACGGAGCTTGAATCATCAGGCGAGTTGGAAACAATGATCGCAAATGTTGAAGCGGAAGTTGCCCAAAACTACCCATATCAGGGGCCAGCCCGGAACTGAGTTGCCCGTGAATGCCGCCGTCAAATGTACTTCAATCTGTCTGGGCGGAATTCGTGACGCGATGCCAGCCGGACAAAAATTGTTATCGGCACAAGCTGCATTGCACATAAAAATAATAGTGGCGTTGTTGTACCCCCAAATGCCTGCGATGCCTGGGCAAAAGAAATGGGTCCAATTGCAGCGCCCATAAAAAACGCCAAGAAAAATAGCCCTAGCACTTTGGAAAGCGACCGCTGACCAAAGGCTCTACCGGCCAGATAGGGCATAAGATCGCTTTCACCACCCCCCACCAGACCGCTGATGAAGGCTGCAATAAGCAGCATTTCATAGTTTTGTCCCCACGCATCAAGTGCAAGAAAAACCATGCACATGCTGAACAGGGTAACCGCCACCAAAGCCGGATTCATCACGTCAAGCAGATACCCGAAAATGAACCGTCCGAAAACGACTGCAAAGCCGCCAATGGCGAGCAGCCGCGACATGCGCACGGGATCACCGTCCGTGGCCGTACGCACGATATAAGCAAGATTGGTACTTATGGCGTAGAATGTTGCGCCCCCCAGCAAAAAGCAGATAGCCAATTGCCAGAACAGGAGACTTTTTACCACCTCGCCAATCTGCATGCCTGAGACATCGGGCAGGTTTTGTGCCTCAACACCGGTAGCCTGCATGCCACCGTCGGGCATCAGGCCAACCTGTTTGGGATCATCCCTTACCAGCCAGGCGACCAGCGGCAGGCAAAACAGCAGCTGGACTATCGCCAGCATTCGCAACCCGGTCTGCCATCCATCCCAGGCAATAGCCCAAGCCAATACCAAGGGTAAAATAGCAGCACCCACACCTTGCAGTGATGTTGCAAGCCCCAATGCCAATCCCCGACGCCGGTCAAACCAGAGTGAAATCGCGCGCGCGTAGGAAATGGCATTCGTAGATCCAGAGATCAGTCCAATCAGACCAAATGCGAAATAAAATTCGCTCAAATTCCCGACTAATGACAGGCCCATCAATCCACAGGCAAAAAGGAAGATCGAACCCATGGCAATGGATCTTGCCCCGTATCGGTCAAGCAGCCAGCCATTGATAGGCCAGCTGAGCGTGATCATCGCCAGAAATATTGTTGCCGCCTGGACAACCTCGACCTGGTTCCAGCCAAAGCTTTGCGCCATAGCACCTGCAATAAGGGCAAAGCCGGTGCCAAGAAAAACCACCGAGCCGAATGCAATGCCTGCGCCTGCCCCAATCACGACAAACCAGCCGGGGAATATCCTGAAATTGGGCACGCGCACTTCTCCCCATCCATAACGATACGGGACAAATGCACGCGAGCTTGCGCGGAAACATGATCCCAGACCAGCACACATTCTGATCCGGAATAATCACAATGTCTTTGGTCGGGCTGACGCTAGCAAACTTTAGGCATCCAAGTAAATTGCGAGATAGGCAGTGACTGCCGTTTTTGCTTCGTCGATGATTTTTGTATTACGAAACCGACCTTCGATCGACCAGATATCAAGGTGCAGCGTTGCCATTTCAACCGCCAGCCGGGCTATCAGTTTTGCCCGCTTCATAGGTAATCCGGCACGCACAACCAATGCCTCTGAAACTGCCTTGATCAATGGTTCGTCAGTCAGGCGTTCATAGATCTGCAATGCTGGCGAGGATTTGAGTGCAAGCCGTAAACCGACAAGACCGCGCTGGTTGCGACGTCTTTTTGCAGCATCATCAATTGCAGCCCCAACCAACGCGCGCCAGTCCGCCTGGGTTTTCAAAAGCGCCAGCATCCCGGCTGCAGATTCAACCCGCGGAAGTGTATGGCGATCATATAGAGCGACGAGTATCGCCTGCTTGTTCGAAAAATACTGATACAACGAAGCAATAATTATATTCGCTGCCTCGGCAATATTATTGGTGTTGACTGCTTCGTGACCAAGCTGCTCGAGCAGAATGGCCGTAGCATCCAGAATGGATTCAAAAGTAGCCTGTCCGCGCTGGCGCAATGGTCTGCGGCGGAGTTTCAGGTTGATTGGCCGGGCTTTGTCCGACTCTAAAGATATTTTCTTGGTTTTGACAGATTTTCGTGCCGGCTTTTCATTGTTTCCCGGGCGATTTCCTGCACTTGACTTTGATTTTACTCGCTTTTCAACGGGCATATTGCAGAATCCCCTGAAAATATTCAGATAAATATTTGGGGAATGATACGCCTTCATTTGATGCAAAAACAACAAAATCGAAGGTGTATTGATAAAATCACACTTAATTCAGTTAAATTGCCGGTAGCCATTACTGGTCACAATGACCTGACAAGCCCAAATCGCTTTTCTAGCTCGGCCCAATGGCCAAGGTCTTTGACTGACTTTTCTGCGATACAAATCAATCGGTTATATGAAATCTGGTCGCCGTTGCCCGACAACGGCGAATTTAGGGTCGCAATCTGGACATGCCGGCCCACAATCTGAAGCAGCACGGGACCAAGGCGTATGTCCTGCATAAAGCCTTTTACCCGCAAGAGACCATGGCCGGTTTCGGCAAGGGCATTGCCAAGCCGTTCAACGTGGATTGGATCAGTACACGACCAGATCCAGCTGGTAAAAAGCGCATCGGCAGAAATTGGAGGTGACCAGGCAGAAGTATCAGTAATATTCAGTCCTGCTATATCCAGATCGAGAATACTGGCGTCAACCTGCCCCGCCGTCGTTGAGAGGATCATGGCTTTTTCGAAACTTTGGGTCAGTTGATCGATAATCAATTTTCGCAGGGTGTCACCAATAAGGTCGGACTTGTTGGCGATAATCACTTGAGCGCTGGCGCACTGACTTCCGACCAGATCGCCCATAAAGCGATCCGTAAGTCGGGCGCTGATCGTCTCGATATCAACGATGGTTATAACCATCGCTGTATGAAAACCTTCAATCAGGGGAACCGCGCGCGCAATTGGTCCGGGCAATGCGACCCCGCTAGCTTCGACCAGCACATGATCCAGCTTGATGCCGCGATCACGAAGTTCCATCAGCGCGGACGCAAAATTGCCATCCATACGACAGCAGACGCACCCGCCGGATAATTGGATGATACGCTCGTTGGCTGTTTCGATCAGGTCCACATCAATATTGATCCGCCCGAAATCATTGACGATCACACCCAGCCGTCGGCCCCTGGCGGTCTTCAGGAAATGATTGAGCAGCGTGGTTTTACCCGCTCCCAGAAATCCGGCTAGAACGGTTACCGGCAACGATGGCATCTGGCCAATTGCCATTAGATCGTTCGGGCATCAAAAAACATGCCGCCCAGCATCGTGCCCTGAACTTTGATATGACGCAGGTCAAATGGTGGAACAGCAAGTGGATCGCTATCCAGCACGGCCATATCGGCAAATTTGCCCGGTGCGATCGATCCGATTTCATTTTCCAGTTTCATGGTATGGGCAGCACCCAGCGTGATAGCATGCAATGCTTCACCGACTGAAATACGCTGACCAGCACCCAGCACTTTGCCGGAACCGGACTGACGGTTGACCGCACACCACGCGGTGAATAACGGCGCCATAGGTGTTACAGGTTCATCGCAATGAATGGCCAGCGGCACGCCCGCATCAAGTGCCGCACGGCAGTTATTCATCAATGCCGCCCGAGCTGGCCCGACAGTATGGGCAACATGAGCATCGCCCCAGTAATAAAGATGATTGGCAAACAGGTTGACACAGGCCCCAAGTGATTTCATCCGACGGAACTGATCAGGGTTTGCCAGTTGGGCGTGCTGAAAAATAAAACGGTGATCCGAAGGCGGATTTGCATTAACTGCCTTTTGCAGGCACTGCAGCGCCAGGTCGGTTGCCTCATCTCCATTGGTGTGTGTATTGACCTGAATGCCACTGGCCATGGCCTGGGTATAGACATCCCCTAGGCGTTCCGGGGCAAGATACCAAAGCCCTTTTTCTGCACCATTGTAATAACCGGGGGGTAAAAGCCGCGCGGTAAAACCCTGGATCGAGCCGTCAACAATCATTTTGATTGCACCCATGCGCAGCTTTTCGGTCGATTGGCTCCTCAACAAGCTGGCTTTTGCAACCAGTCCTTCCGCAGACAATTGTTCATCCATAAGTGCTGGCACCAGTCGGATCGGAAAATCATCGCGGGCGGTAATTTCCAGAAGATTGGAGAGCGCCTGATCGGTCATCGCATTCGCCAGATCGGTTGCGGTTGTAACACCCGCCCGAACACACATGCGCGAAAACGGGCGGGCACCTGACCCATCCCTGCTCATGAAGCGGTTCAGAATGCCCAGCGCCATAGCTGTCGGGACCATGGTTTCAATTCCGCGCAACTCACCAATGGGCAGGCCATCATCGCCCAAGGGGATGCCGGGATGGGCAATGCGGGGCGGAAACATGTTGGCCTTTTGCATAGCCACCGTATTGGCGACGATGATATGACCACT
The DNA here is from genome assembly GCA_903884125.1 of uncultured bacterium. GTDB lineage: Bacteria > Pseudomonadota > Alphaproteobacteria > CAISDR01 > CAISDR01 > CAISDR01. The sequence continues at coordinate 1,004 of CAISDR010000131.1, read as the reverse complement.
GGCATGCCAGACGACGATAGGCTGGCTATCACTGACCTTGTCCAGATCGGCCCGCGTCAGTGACACCCCCAAAAGCAGCGGATCAAAGCCCCAGGCCAGAAGCACAGTTTCCGGATCATTGCTGCGATGGGCGGCCAGGCGGTCGAGGACTGAATCCATATCAGACAGCCCCGGCCAGTGTCGGCCATCCGGGTCGGTGCGTTCAAATGTACCGGTATAGACCATCTGCCAGATATTGCCGGAATCCATGTGGGTATGGCCTTCAACAAATCCGGGCATCAGAATGCTGTCAGCAAACCTGTCATCTGATTTAACGTTGCCAAATCCTGCCAGATCATCGGCGGTCCCCACCGCCAGAAACCGGCCATTGCGTACCAGCACATGGGTTGCATGGGGTCGGCCCGCATCCATGGTGATGATCTTTTTCGCCCTATATAAGATCGTGTCAGACAACTTGACCCCCTAAAGATACATTTTTGCCAGTTTGGGCGGTTTATGTTGACAGTTCAATCCGTTGATTTTTGAATGGAACAAGCTAACACGCGCCAATTGCCGTCTTTCGTACTCGTGCTGCGGCCGATCTAAGGAATAATGACTTGAACAAAGCCGCCCTTCCCGATGCCATTAATATGGAAAATCATTGGCTGCCCTTTACACCTAATCGCGACTTCAAGGTCGATCCAAAATTATTTGTTCGTGCCGAGGGGGTTTATTACTACAAACCCAATGGCGACAAGGTGCTTGATGGCTCTTCAGGTCTGTTCACATCGCCTGCCGGACATGGGCGCCGGGAAATTGCAGATGCCGTACATAAGCAATTGCTTGAACTGGATTTTGTATCCAGCTTTCAGCGATCACATCCTAAATCTTTTGAACTGGCCAGCCGGATCAGTGCACTTCTGCCCGAGGGGCTGGATAAGATCTTCTTCTGCAATTCGGGCTCTGAATCGGTTGATACCGCGATGAAAATGGCGCTGGCCTACCACCGCGCCCGTGGTCAGGGT
>CAISDR010000130.1 GCA_903884125.1 uncultured bacterium | reverse complement strand
CCGAGGCATTTTTTCTGGAAACCATGCTGGGTCGCCGGTCTGTGCCGGGGGTGCATATTCTGGATATCATGTGCGGGTCCGGGCGGCTGGCGCGGCCTTTGGGGCATATGGGTTACCGGGTCACCGGCATTGATTTGTCCCAGGACATGATTGACGAAGCGCTGGCCGATCCCCTGCCATCCAATGTGACCTTGCTGCATTCGGACATGCGGCAATTGCGCGGTAACACGCAGTTTGATGGTGCTTATTGTTTCGGTAATTCCTGGGGCTATATCGACCACAAAGACTCGGTGGATTTTCTGACCCGCCTTTATCAGGCGATGAAACCACAGGCTCGGTTTGTCATCGAAACCGGTGCAATTGCCGAAAGCCTTCTGCCGGATTTCAGACCGGACATCCGCATGTCGGTTGCCGGTTTCAAGTTCCGGGCGCTGAACCGTTATGATACTGCCACGTCCATCCTGCACACGGAATTTCGCGTGACCCGGGGCGCGCAGCAGGCTCGTTTTCTGGGGCGGCAGACGGTTTATACGATGGGTGAGCTGAACCGCATGATGGCGGATGCGGGCTTTGGTCCGGTAGGCTTTTACGCTGCCCCCGATTTCAGACCGTTCAGGCTTGGATCAGAACGCCTGATGGCAGTCTATGAACGCAGCTGATCAGCAAGTTCAGGTTCAGGCCGCTTTTTGAAATGTTCGTGATCTTGTTCATACAGCTTGACCAGCTCCTCAAATGTCACCTGTTCGTGCCAATGATCGCGATGTGCGCTGTCGATACCAAGCCTGCCTGATTTTGCCGCCGTCCGGCGGGCATCAAGCAGGTCCGAAAGTGCCGCCGTCTGTTCTTCGACCTTGTTTTGCAGTTCGTCAAACAGGGCATTCTTGCTGTGCCGGGCCAAAAACCGAACCGATTGCTGGTCGACTTCGCCCTGAAAGCGCTGGGCGGTCAGAGCCATGGCTTCCAATGCTGCCTTGGCCTGCCCGATCTCGGCATTGATCACCGCTTCCGTATCGGTCATATAGCCTGACAAGGCGCGAAAGGAATTGTGGTCCATATAATGAACCATGATGAAATGATCGATCACCCGATACCACGACCGGTGGCGCCGCAGACTGGCGTATAATTCAATCAGCCGGTTTTGTGCAGCCGCAAGCCGCAGGCTCAATGCACCCAGCGCATCGCCCATTTCGTCAGTGGAATAAGTCAGCGCGTAATAGGGATGACGCAGTTTCAGTTCCGCCATATAGGCTGCCGGATCGCGAATATAGCTCCATGCCTCGCGATCACCCAAACCCTGATGAGTTTCAAGTTCGATGGTCCAGCCAACCAGCCGGGCGTTTATTTCGTTAAGCGCATGCAGATGAAAAACATCCAGTATTTTCTTGCTTTGTGCACGCGCATACCACGGCGCATGCCCCAAAAGTTCGTGCCCCAGCGTTGCCGGCATTTCGCGGTCCCGGATTTCCTGATCAACCCATAGATAATGGTCGTTCAGGACAATTACGGGCTGGGTGCTGGCCCAATGGGTGATGCCACGCGGCCCGTGAAAGCCACGCCGCCCATCCACGCTGATCTGGCGCGTGCCCGCGATCGGGCCAAAGCCGACACGGGCGGGCAGTTTCAGTTTTTCATGTTCCTGCGCCAGTCTGGCACCGGTCGGTGTCTCGATCAGCTGTCCGAACGCGCGGTGCAGGCAAAGCCGCTGGCGCATATCGCCCCCGTCGTCACATTGAATCTGATCCAGCAAAGCAAGCAAGACGCACCCCTGATAAGACCGAAACCGGGTCATTTGAAACCTTAGGGTCAATTGGTTAATTTTTTAGAAGCCCCAATGGCCCGTTAAATGCTGAGGCATGTTGCCGCCGTGGTGGACAAATCGCTGGTATTTGCGAATAAGTTGCAATAACAATTTGATCCAGCTCCGGGCCGAATGGTCCGGTACGATTTATGGTGCCGTCGATGAACAGCCCTCAGCCACAAGGTCCTTCGGTACGGATCAGCGACGCAGGTTCAAAACCTGCTGGCGAAGTGATTCGGCTAGGCACGGCCGCATTGGGATTTGTCGGGATCATCACCGCAGTGGATGCGCGGCATCTGGCCTCGACCGAGGCCAGACTGGACATTGCCCCCGAAGAACTGGAACAGCGCCTTCTGGAAATGGGCTTTGTCGAAGGCGCGCGGGTTGAAATCCGTCATCAGGGGCCGATTGCCCGCGACCCCATCGCGGTTCGGGTGAATAACGCCGTCATCGCCCTGCGCCGGGCCGAGGCAAATGCCATTTATGTCAGCCCGATCCTCGAAACGCCGGTAGCGGTCTGATGAGCGCGGCACCCCTGCCAGCACCCGAATTACAGGTAGCCCCTTTCAGCGTGGCGCTGGTTGGCAACCCCAATTGTGGCAAGACGGCGCTGTTCAATGCACTGACCGGCAGTCGCCAAAAAGTTGCCAACTATCCGGGCGTTACCGTTGAACGCAAGGAAGGGCGTTTTCTTACCCCCGCCGGCCGGGCGGTTCAGGTGCTGGATCTGCCGGGCACCTATTCTCTGCGCGCCCGTAGCCCCGACGAAGTGATCACCCGTGATGCGGTGCTGGGTCGGCTTGCCGATCTGGAACTGCCCGAATTGCTGGTCTGTGTGGGTGATGCCACCAATCTGCGCCTGTGTCTGCGTCTGGCGCTGGAACTGCGCGCGCTGGGTCAGCCCATGATCATGGTATTGAACATGATCGACATTGCCCGTCATCGCGGCATGACCATCGACGTTGAAAAGCTTTCCGGGGAATTGGGTATCCCGGTGGTGACTGCGATCGCGGTGCGCCGGTCGGGGACGGCCGATCTTCTGGCGCTGCTTGATCATCAGATGGATCAGGCCGGTCAGGTTGACAGGAACAGGGTCCGGTCTTGGACACCACCGGATCGCACCGACATGCGCAACCTTCAGCGCGAGGCAGACCGCATTGCCAGTGCCTGTGTCAGTCTGCCGGAACGACCCCATACCGCTTCGGCGCAGATTGATGCGGTTCTGCTGCATCCACTGGGCGGCATGCTGGTTTTGATGGCGCTTTTGTTTGTGATGTTCCAGGCGGTATTTTCCTGGGCGCAGGTGCCCATGGATCTGATCAAGGCCGGGTTCGAACAACTGGGCGGGCTGGTGGACGCCACGATCCCAGCCGGGCTGACACGCAGCTTTGTTCATGATGGCCTGATCTCGGGTGTGGGGGCGGTACTGGTTTTCCTGCCGCAGATTCTCATCCTCTTTTTCTTCATCCTGATGCTGGAAGATTTCGGCTATATGGCGCGGGCGGCATTTCTGATGGACCGAATCATGGGTTCGGCCGGGCTTCATGGCCGGGCTTTCATTCCGCTTCTGTCATCATTTGCCTGTGCCATTCCGGGGATTATGGCCACACGGGTAATTGACGGGCGGCGCGACCGGCTGGTGACGATCCTGGTCGCACCGCTGATGACCTGTTCCGCCCGCATCCCGGTCTATACCCTGATCATCTCTGCCTTTGTGCCCAATCGCATCGTCGGTCCCGGCCTGCAATTGCAGGGACTGGTGATGTTTGGCCTTTATGCGACCGGCATTGTCAGCGCGCTGTGTGTTTCATTCGTGTTCAGGCGGGTGTTTTCAAGCCAGGGCGGGACCGAACCGTTTATTCTGGAACTGCCGGATTATAAACGCCCCGATATGGTCAATGTGCTGATGGGGCTGAAGCTCAGGGCGAAAGTCTTTCTGCATCGCGCAGGCACGACCATCCTTGCCATGATGATCCTGATCTGGGCGCTGGCAACCCTGCCGCGGCCGCCAGCAGATGCCGATGCACCCGCCATCACCTATTCTTTTGCAGCCAAACTGGGCCGGGCCATGGAACCTGTTTTTGCCCCCATCGGTTTCAACTGGCAGATCAATGTGGCGCTGATCCCCGGCATGGCTGCACGCGAGGTGGCTGTGGCATCCCTTGGCACAGTCTATGCTATTGAAGCATCAGAAGAATCCTCATCCGAGCTGGGTGCAGCCCTTGCTGCAAAATGGAGCCTCGCCACCGCACTCAGCCTTCTGGCCTGGTATGTGTTTGCACCCCAATGCGCCTCAACTCTCGCCACCATCCGGCGCGAAACCGGCTCATGGGGATGGGCCGGGGTGGTATTTGTTTACATGGTCACCTTGGCAGAAGGCTTTTCCTTTCTTACCTATCAGACCGCGCGTGCCTTTGGACTTGGCTAAAGGCCCGGGCCGCTAGTATGGTCCGGGCACATCCGGTCGTGCCCGCAAGGCATTGAATAGCCCCCTGAAAGAGGTTGCCCATGTTTTCCTTCGCCCGCTTTTTGTCGAGCTTTGCTGCCACCAAAGCCGAAGATGGTGCCCGTGGACTGATGTCGGCCCTGGTACGCATTGATCCAAAGGCTGCCACCGAAGCCGAACTCAAGGTGATGGAAGCGAATGTGGACAAGGCGGGCAATCTGGTCCGCCAGTTCCGGCAGGATTTTGAACGCGAACAGATGGAAGCGGCAGCCGCTGAAAAACGCTTTGCCGATCTGCTGGCAGCATGTGAAGTGCTGCGCACCCAGATTGATGATCCCAATACATCCGAAGACCGCAAGACCAGCCTGACCACGTCCCTTGAGCGCGCGGTCAAAAAGCTTGAGGAACTTGAACCCGAAGTTCACCGCGAACGCGAAGAAGCTGAAAGCGCACATGCCGTGCTCGAAGATGCCGATGCCCAATACAAGGCGATGGTCGAGGATCTGGCCCAGGCGCGTTCGCGTATCACTGCTGCGATGCGCGACATGCAGCGCGCCCAGATTGCCGAAGACCGCGCCAAGGCGGATGCCGAGCGTGCGGCCCAGCTTGCCGGATTGCGGGCGAACAAGACGGATAATCTGGGATCAGCGCTTCAGACATTCGAACAGGAAGCAGCGCGCGCGCGCGGGCATGCCGAAGTGTTGAAAACCAAGGCACAGGTGTTGGGAAAGACCACTGACGATGATACGAATCTGACTCAGGCCCTGGCCAGCGTTCAGACCAAGGCATTGCCCGGTGCCAATGTGGGCGACCGTCTGGCCGCACTCAAAGCCCGCCAGGGTACGCAGGGCGCATTACCTTCACCGAAATCGTGAACCGGCAAATTGTTTTTGCGCGCTGATCCAGAAGATGCGCGCAAAATCGCGCGCGCACATCTGCATCAGAATCCGGATGATCCGCAAAACTGGTTCAGTCTGGCCAGGGCGCTGTTGGATCAGGGCGCGCGCTCCGAAGCACAGGCGGTGATGATTCAGGCTGTGGACAGGGGATTTGATGGCTGGTCGCCAGAATCATTTGACCTGATCCAGCTTGGCCTGTCAGCACTGGGCGAGTATTCGGCACGCATTGCGGAGATGACAAAACCATGCCCGGTGCTGGGGCGCGCGGATACCGACCTTGATCCAGCGGCCGAAGCGATCATCACCTGTCTGCTGGACCAGCATCTGGCAGATTTCGAAGTCAACCGACCTCCGGCACCTTCGCCACTTGATGATTATGTCTATGTAACGCCATCTAATCCGCTGCGTATTCTGACCCTGTTTGGCATTCCAAGGCCCGGCGAACAGATCACCGATATTCCGGATGGCTATGAAAACTCAGCGCGCGCGCTGGGCCATGATGTGCGCCGCCTGATGGTGACCAATGACCTGATTTATGATCTGTCCCGGGAAAGGTCCGGCGAAACGCTGAATGCAGCGCTTGCGGCATTCGATCTGGAACTGGCGCGTTTCAGACCTGATCTGGTGGTGATGGATGGCAATTTCATCGGCCATCACGGGACCATAAGGCCCGAACATTTTGCCGAACGGCAGGCTTGGGACTATCGCCTGATGGTGGTGATACCTGATGTCTATGACACTCAGCCCAACTTTTTTGATTATTGGGCGCGCGAGGCTGATCTTGTGGTCTATCTCAATCGCAAAACTACCCATATCGCAACCAGCCAATGGTCAAGTCGCGGGCTGTACTGGCCGGGCGTACCGCTGGCCCCGGATACATTTGCGCCCTTTGCCCCTGATCATAAAGACGCTGATATCTGCCTGCTGGGCACGCTAAATCGCGGGCGTGAAGTCTTTCAGACCTATTTTGAAGGCGCTGGTCTGACGGGTCATTATCGCCTGCATAACCGCACCGATCACGTACTGGCCACAGATGACTATCGGCGTTTGACCGCCCGTTCGCGCATGGTGATCAATACCGGTGTGATCAGTGCAAATCACCGCATCGTTACCTTGCGGGTATTTGAATCGGTTCTGGCGCAGGCTGTGCTGCTGGACGAGTCAGGCAGCGAGATCAATCAGCTGTTTCAACCCTTTGTGCACTATCTGCCTTTTTCAAATGTTCATCAGGCCATCAAACTGGCCCAGTACATGATCCGGCACGAAGATCGGCGGCGGGCGATGGCTCGCCGCGCCAGCGAGTGGTACCACCGATATTTCGCAGGCGACCGCTTTTGGGCGGCGTCCTTTGGTGCCCTGGGCTATCGGGGATAAACGGTCACAAAGTAAAGTAGAGTGAGAGGCGTCAAACTTATGGTTGGAAAAATCAAAGTCACATCGAGCCAGAAAGGAAAAGCCCCGACAAACGACGGTGCAATCGAATTGTTAATTGGCGCGTTTGAGGATGCTGCGCAAATCAATAAGGATGGTATTGAATTCTGGACGGCCCGCAGCCTCCAGAAACTGCTTCAATATTCCGATTATCGTAATTTTATCAATATCATAGACAAGGCAAAGACCGCTTGTGTCAATAGTGGTCAACGCGTCGATGATCATTTCGTTGACGTCACCGATATGATCGAAATCGGCAAGGGCGCTGTCCGGGAAATAGATGATGTTTATATCAGCCGATATGGCTGTTATCTGATCGCGCAAAACGGCGACCCGAAAAAAAAGCCGGTTGCCTTTGCCCAAACATATTTTGCCATTCAGGCCCGTCGCCAGGAGATCGCCGACGACAAAGCCACCCATTATTCCCGGCTTTCTGAAGATCAAAAACGTCTTCTACTTCGTGAAGAGATAAAAGCGCACAACAAATACCTTGCAAGTGCAGCCAAAGATGCAGGCGTTGTTGATCCAATTGACTATGCCGTTTTCCAGACTCATGGCTATCAGGGTCTATATGGAGGATTGGATCGGGCAGGCATTCAACGAAGAAAAGGCCTCGCCGCAAGCCAGCCGATTTTGGATCACATGGGAAGTACTGAACTTGCGGCGAATTTGTTTCGTGCAACCCAAACCGAAGAAAAACTTCGGCGCGAAGGGATCAAGGGCAAAAATGCAGCCAATCAGGCGCATCACGATGTTGGTCAAACCGTCAGAAAGGCGATAGCCGAAATTGGCGGCACGATGCCCGAAAACCTGCCCGCCGCCGAAGACATCGCCAAAGTTTCGCGCCGTCTTAAAAAAGGTATTACCAGCGCCCCAAAGAAATTGAAATAATCAGGCGGTTTTAGGGTGCAACTCACCACCATGCGGATGCAATTGACCGGGCAATCCTAAACCTCCGGATCATTGTCTGGCCGAAAATCCCCTTCAAACTCTTGACGAGGGGGGGTGGGATCGGCATTGTTCGCGCCGCTTGCGGCCCGGCTGACCTCCAGTGCGTGATTCGCCGCTCTGCCCAGGAACGCCGCCTATGACATCTGCTTCATCCGATGGTTCTGACCCAGGCGGGATAACCGTTTCGCACCAGGAATTGGCCAATGCCATCCGGTTTTTAAGCATTGATGCGGTCGAAGCCGCCAAATCGGGCCATCCCGGCCTGCCCATGGGCATGGCGGATGTGGCCACCATCCTTTTCAGCGAATTTCTGAACTATGACCCCAAGGTGCCGGAATGGCCCGACCGTGACCGGTTCGTGCTGTCTGCCGGGCATGGGTCCATGCTGCTCTATTCATTGCTTTATCTGACCGGCTATGCCGATTTTCCGATCGAGACCCTGAAGCGGTTCCGGCAGATGGGCTCTTATGCCGCAGGTCACCCGGAATTCGGCCATGGCCGCGGGGTAGAAACCACAACCGGCCCTCTGGGTCAGGGGTTGGCCACCGCCGTTGGCATGGCCATGGCCGAACGCCATCTGGCCGCCCGCTTTGGCGATGAACTGGTGGACCACCGCACCTATGTCCTGGCATCCGATGGCGACCTGATGGAAGGGGTCAGCCATGAAGCCGCCAGTCTGGCGGGCCATCTGGGCCTGTCGCGGCTGATTGTTCTTTTCGACGACAATAAGATTTCCATCGACGGGGCAACCTCGCTGGCCGTGTCCGATGATCATCTGGCGCGGTTTGAAAGCTATGGCTGGGTGGTTGACGGGATTGATGGCCATGATCCGGTGGCCATTCGCGCAGCCCTGACCCGCGCGAAAAAGGCCAAAGCCCCGACCCTGATTGCCTGTCGCACGGTGATTGGTTTTGGCTCGCCATCCAAGGCCGGGACAAATGCCATTCATTCCAATCCGCTGGGGGCTGCCGAAATTGCCGCGACCCGTCAGAAGCTGGGCTGGACGGCTGGGCCGTTTGAAATTCCACAGGCCATACTGGCGAAATGGCGCAGTTTTGGCACCCGTGGCGAAGCCGTGCGTGCTGCATGGACCGCGCGCCATGAAAAAGATAATGACGCCCGCGATTTTGATCGCGCCATCGCGGGTGGTCTGCCTGCCTGCAATAATTCGGCGCTGGCGAAACTGCGCCAGAAATTTGCGGCTGAAAAACCAAAGATCGCGACCCGCAAAGCCAGTCAAATGGTCATTGATGTGGTGGTGGAAAATGTACCCGAAGCCTGGGGCGGATCGGCCGATCTGGCAGAGAGCAATCTGACCAAGGCGCAAGCTGCGACCTCGTTCGGGCGCGGCGCCTATGACGGGCGGTATATCCATTACGGCGTGCGCGAATTCGGTATGGCCGCCGCCATGAACGGCATGGCGCTGCATGGTGGTGTCATACCCTTTGGCGGCACATTCCTTGTTTTTGCCGACTATGCACGGCCTGCCATCCGTCTGTCAGCCCTGATGGGCTGCCGCGTCATTTATGTGCTGACCCATGATTCCATCGGCCTTGGCGAAGATGGCCCTACGCATCAGCCAGTTGAACATCTGGCAAGCCTAAGGGCTATTCCCAATCTGTCGGTTTTCCGTCCCGCCGATGCGATTGAAACCGCCGAATGCTGGGAACTGGCCCTGTTCAAGGAAAACGGTCCGTCCGTTCTGGCATTAACCCGTCAGAATCTGCCAGCGCTCAGGTCGGAAGCCGGGTCCAATCTGTCGGCGCGCGGTGCCTATATCATGACCGAGGCATCGGCTGCGCCAGTGGTGGTGATCCTGGCTACGGGTTCAGAAGTGCATCTGGCCAACGACGCGCGCGTTGTGCTGGAAGCGCAGAATATACCGACCCGCGTGGTGTCGATGCCGTCGCGTGATCTGTTTGAAGGTCAGGGTGACGCCTATCGCCGTACGCTTTTGCCCGATACCGCCATTGTGATTGCGGTCGAAGCGGGGGTCGGTGTGGACTTCGACAAATATATCGGTACGCGCGGTGCCTTTATCGGCATGCATTCATTCGGGGCCAGCGCGCCCGCCGAGGAATTGTTCAAACATTTCGGTATCACGGTCGATGCTGTGGTTGCGGCGGCTAAAGCCCGGCTTGGCGTCTGAAGAATTGGGGAGATAAAAAGATGACCACCCGCGTTGCGATTAATGGATTTGGCCGGATCGGTCGTCTGGTTCTTCGTGCCATTGCCGAATCCAAACGTCAGGACATTCAGGTCGTAGCCCTTAACGATCTGGGTGCTGTCGAAGCCAATGCCCATCTGCTGCGCTATGACAGTGTTCATGGGCCATTTCCCGGTCAGGTGATCGTATCAGGTGACACGATTGATATCGGCCTTGGTGCCATGAAAGTCACCACGGAACGCGACCCGGCCAAACTGCCATGGGGCTCACTTGGTGTTGATATCGCCTTTGAATGCACGGGTCTTTTTACGGCACGTGACAAGGCATCGATGCATCTGGCCGCCGGTGCAAAGAAAGTGCTGATTTCCGCGCCGTCCAATGATGCGGATGCCACCATCGTATTTGGTGTCAATCAGGGCGTATTGGAAGCGGAACATAAAATTGTCTCGAACGGTTCGTGCACCACCAATTGTCTGGCGCCGGTTGCCAAAGTTCTGCATGAAGCAGTCGGCATTGAACGCGGCTACATGACAACCGTTCATGCCATGACACTGGACCAGCCTGTGCTCGATACATTGCATGCCGATCTGCGTCGTGCACGTTCGGCGGTATCATCCATGATCCCCACATCAACGGGCGCTGCCAAGGCGCTGGGTCTGGTGCTGCCGGAACTGAAAGGCAAGCTCGATGGTTCATCCATCCGGGTTCCAACACCCAATGTGTCGATGATCGATCTTGTGTTCACGGCCGGTCGTGATACGACGCCCGAAGAAATCAATGCGGCCATCAAGGCTGCTGCCATTGGTCCGATGAAGGGGGTTCTGGCCGTGGCCGATCATCCCGCCGTGTCGATTGATTTCAATCATAATCCGGCCTCTTCCACATTTGATCTGGGCCAGACCCAGGTCGTGGACAAGCGTCTGGTGCGTGTTCTGAGCTGGTATGACAATGAATGGGGCTTTTCAAACCGCATGGGTGATGTGGCGGCTTTGATGGCGCGGACGGTCTGATTTTGACCAACGTCACGAAACGCGATTTTCGTACGCTTGATGACGTGGATGTACAGGCGAAACGTGTCCTGATCCGTGTTGATCTGAACATGCCCATGGAAAACGGGATCGTGGTTGACGCGACCCGTCTGGAACGGGTGGCACCAAGCCTGGCTGAATTATCCAGCCGCGGCGCCAGGGTTATCATTCTGTCGCATTTCGGTCGCCCCAAAGGCCCGAATGCCAAAGACTCACTGGCACAGATGACCGGTCCGGTATCAGCGATCCTGAGCAAACCGGTTGCATTTTGTGCCAGTGTCTGCGGGCCGGATCTGGATCAGGCGGTTGCCCGACTGGCACCGGGCGATCTGCTGCTGGTTGAAAACACCAGATTTGATCCCCGCGAAGAGGCCAACGACCCAAGCCTTGCTGCGGCATGGGCGGGTAATGGCGATCTTTATGTAAATGATGCGTTCTCGACGGCCCATCGCGCCCATGCCTCGACCGAAGGGTTGGCGCATCTGCTGCCCAGCTATGCGGGGCGGGCGATGCAGGCGGAACTTGATGCGCTGGATCTGGCGCTGGGCAATCCGGCGCGCCCGGTGATTGCGCTGGTTGGTGGATCAAAGGTCGCCAGCAAGATTGACCTTTTGAACAATCTGGTGACCAAGGTTGATATTCTGGTCATTGGCGGGGGCATGGCAAACACATTCCTCGCCGCCCAGGGCAAAGCGGTTGGCAAATCATTATGCGAACGCGATCTTGGGCCGCTGGCGCGATCAATACTGGTTGCAGCAGAACGGGCCGGCTGCCGTGTCGTTCTGCCTACAGATGCCGTGGTCGCAAAAGAGTTCAGGGCCAATGCAGATGCGCGAACCATCGGCATTGATCTGGTGCCCGACGATGCGATGATTCTGGACGTCGGATCGAACACAATTGCGGACATTGCCGGTCTGATCGAAGGGGCAAAGACCCTTGTCTGGAACGGCCCGCTTGGGGCTTTCGAAACACCGCCTTTTGATCTGGGCACGGTCAGTGTCGCGCGACATGTGGCGATGCTGACCCGCGCTGGCCGCCTGAAATCTGTAGCCGGTGGTGGTGATACGATGGCCGCGCTCAACCAGTCGGGGGCGGCCGATGCATTGACCTATCTGTCCACAGCAGGCGGTGCGTTTCTGGAATGGCTTGAAGGCAAGCCGCTGCCGGGCGTTGCCGCATTAAAGTCATAATCATTCGATAGCAAAGACGTCGAAAAATCGGGTGCAGGGAGATGACAATGGATATCGAAAAATTAAACCGCATTGCGATCCAGATGGGCCAGGCCCCCAGGGGAATTCTGGCGGCAGATGAATCCACATCAACCATCGGCAAGCGGTTTGCCTCGATCAACCTGAGCAATGTCGAAGATCATCGCCGCGCCTATCGCGAAATGCTGTTTCGCACACCCGGCTTTGGCAAATATATTTCCGGCGTGATTTTATACGATGAAACCATTCGTCAGAAAGCAGCCGACGGCACGTCCATGGTAGATCTGATCAGGTCCGAAGGTGCCCTGCCGGGGATCAAGGTTGACATGGGCACCAAACCTTTGCCCGGCGCCGATGGCGAAGTGATCACCGAAGGTCTTGATGGCCTTGGCGCGCGACTGGCTGAATACGCAAACCTGGGCGCTGCCTTCACCAAGTGGCGGGCGGTCATCAATATCGGCAAGGGAATGCCCAGCCAGTATGCGCTTAAAGCCAATGCCGAGGCACTGGCGCGATATGCAGCTTTGGCTCAGGCAGCCGGTCTGGTGCCGATTGTAGAACCCGAAGTGATCATGGATGGCGACCATGATATCGACACCTGTTTTGATGTGACCGAAGCCGCCTTGAAAGCACTCTATGACAGCCTGTGGGATCATCGCGTGGTGCTGGAAGGCACGGTGCTGAAACCCAATATGGTTGTATCGGGCACTGAAAATCCGCGTCAGGCCGGGATTGATGAAGTGGCGGCAAAGACGCTGAAGGTTTTAAAACGTCGCGTGCCTGCTGCTGTCCCCTCGGTTGTGTTTTTGTCCGGCGGACAGTCGGATCAGGATGCCACCGCACATTTGTCTGCCATGAATGCCGCAGGCCCCCTGCCCTGGCACTTAAGCTTTTCTTATGGCCGCGCCCTGCAGGCGTCCGCCATCAAGACTTGGGCTGGCAAGCCTGAAAATGTTGCCGCTGGTCAGAAGGCCTTTGCCCATCGGGCGCATATGAATGGTCTGGCAGCCCTGGGCAAGTGGACTGCCAATGACGAGCGTTCGGCGGCGTGACCGGTTGCAGGCTCTATCTGATCACGCCGCCGCAGATTGAACTTGATCCGTTTGCCGCAGCGTTTGAACAGGCCCTGTCGGGGGGTGATATCGCCTGTCTGCAGATCCGCCTGAAAGATGTGCCCGATGCCGTGGTGATGGCGGCCGGACAGACCCTGATCCCCCTGGCCCAGCGGGCAGGTGTTGCGGTCATCATCAATGACCGCCCGGATCTGGCAAAGGCGCTGGGTGCGGACGGGGTTCACATCGGTCAGGATGACGGCACTTATGCCGACGCCCGGCGGATCATGGGCGCAAAATCGGTGGTGGGCGTAACCTGCCATGACAGCCGCCATCTGGCCATGGAAGCGGGTGATGCCGGTGCCGATTACGTGGCCTTTGGTGCCTTTTACGACACCGCCACCAAAGCCCCTAAATATCGGGCAACCCCCGATGTGCTGACGTGGTGGTCGGACATATTTGAAATTCCCTGCGTGGCCATTGGTGGGATCACGGTGGACAATGCCCGGCCCCTGATTGATGCCGGTGCCGATTTTCTGGCCGTATCGGCTGGTATCTGGCAATACCCCCAAGGTCCCGCCGCCGCAGTCAGGGCTTTCAACAAACTGTTTGTCTAGACACGTGCTGGCTCTTGCTGGTTACAGCCCCGGTTGATCATACCCGGCGCGCCTGTTAGGTTCCCGCCCCTTTCCCTGCCAACCTCTAAAGGGTCCCATGTCGTTCCGCTCGCCCCTGATCAATGTAATGGTAGCCGCAGCACGCAAGGCTGCCCGCGGGCTTGTGCGTGATTTCGGCGAAGTCGAACAGTTACAGGTATCGCGCAAGGGACCGGCGGATTTCGTCTCGCAGGCTGATCTGAAGGCCGAACGCTCGCTGGTTGCCGATCTGTCAAAGGCCAGACCGGCGGTAGGCTTTTTGCTGGAAGAAGGCGGCGAGACCATTGGCGAAGATCCCAAATACCGCTGGATCATCGATCCGTTGGATGGCACCACCAATTTCCTGCATGGCATTCCGCATTTTGCCATTTCAATCGGCTTTGAAAAAGAAGGCGAAATGATTGCAGGCGTTGTCTTTGATCCGATACATGACGAACTGTTCTGGGCGGAAAAAGGTAAAGGTGCCTATGTGAATGACCGCCGCCTGCGGGTTGCAGGCCGCCGTGAACTGCGCGAGGCAGTGGTTGCAACCGGTATCACGCATCTGGGTCGGCCAGAGCCGGATCGGTTCATTCGCGAACTAAGCCATCTGATGGTTGAAGTGGCCGGTGTGCGCCGATCGGGGTCCGCCGCCCTTGATCTGGCCTATGTGGCAGCAGGCCGATATGACGGGTATTGGGAACGCAATATCAGCCCCTGGGATATGGCGGCCGGGATTTTGCTGGTTCGTGAAGCTGGTGGGCTGGTAACGGATCTGGCCGGTGGCTCAAAGCTGTTTGAAACCGGCAATGTGCTGGCCAGCAATGACGTGCTGCATAGACCACTACTGCAATATGTGGGCGACAAGGCAAGCTATCCCGTGATGACCCAGGCCACGGGCCCTGGGCTTTTGCCACACGTCCCTTGATCCCCACCGTGTTTCCTGCCGAACGCAAGACCACCCCCGAAGAACGGTCGCTGGGCTTCCGGTTGCTGTTTGTGGGTCTGATGTGCACCGGGGTTGGTCAGTCGATTATCTTTACGATTCTGCCGCCACTGGCGCGCAAGCTGCATCTGACCGAGACACAGACCGGCGGGATATTTCTGGCCTCGGGCATGATCTGGGTGATTGCCTCGCCCTGGTGGGGGCGCAAATCGGATTTCTGGGGACGCAAGCCGGTCATCCTGATTGGTCTGTTGGGCTATGCCCTGTCCATGACCTGTCTGGCCAGTGTTTTGCTGGCAGGGGTTGCCGGATTGATTGTGGGTCCGGCGCTGTTTTTGTCATTGATGTCGGCACGCGCCATATACGGCATTCTGGGCTCGGGCACCTTTCCCGCTGCCCAGGCCTATGTGGCTGATCGCACAAGCGAGGCGGAACGCACGGGCGGTGTGTCTGCGCTGTCCGCTGCGTTTGGCCTTGGGGCAACCCTGGGTCCGGGTCTGGGTGCAGCATTGGTGGGCGTGGTTGCAGCCCTGCCGGGTCTTATTGTCTGGGGGGCGAAAAGTCTCGGATTTGATGCGGTTATGGATGCCGGGTTCAGCGACGGGATTGCTGAGCTGTCACTGGTGGCACCGCTTTATGCCGTATCCATTCTGGCGCTGGTTTCGGCGGCACTGATCACGCTGAACCTGCCCGAGCGTACAAGGCCCCAAGGCTCACTGGTGCGCGCCAAGCTGAGATTATCTGACGGGCGTATCATACCCCATATCATCGTGGGTACCGCAATTTCCGTGGTACAGGGCATACAGGCCCAGACGGTCAATTTCTATTTCATGGACACCTTGAAACTGCCGGTTGAGGCGTCTGTCTCAATGGTCGGTGTTGCCCTGACCACGTCGGCCTTTGCCGCCTTCGCGACTCAGTTTTTTGTGGTTCAGAAGTTCAACCTGTCGGTATCGGCGCTGTTGCGGTGGGGCGGCATTCTTTCGGTTCTGGGGTTTGGCCTGTTTCTGGCCACAGCCGATTATGCCGCAATGGTCCTGGGACTTGTGCTGGCGTCGGTCGGCATGAGCCTGATCCGGCCGGGCAATGCGGCAGCAGCGTCTCTTGCGGTCAGCCGGGCCGAACAGGGGGCTGTTGCCGGCTTGACCGGGGCTGCCGGGGCCCTGGGGTTTGTGGTCGGGCCAGTGGCCTCGCTGCCGCTCTATTCCTCCCACCACGCGCTGCCGTTTTATCTATGCCTGGGTGTGACCACGGCCACCTTGATTTATGCCTGGTATCATCCGAGCATGCGCATTGATCAGGCAGATGCAATGCCGTCAGACCATCACGACATATCCGGGGCCTAAGTGCTTTAACCATAAAATCATGCCATTTTTGCAGTCATAGCCGAGCATCACCTCGACACAAAATAGAATTGGCCCTAAATATTTTTTTCGGCGCAACATGTGGCTAAATGTCGGTCGAACCGGGGGTTGGAATGGTCGAGGCCATTATTGGTGGATTTTTGCTGTTTGCATTAGGCCTTGGGTTGACCGCTGTCGCCCAGACCATGATGCATAATGCGCTGCAGGATCCCGGTCTGATTGAACAAAAGTCAGAAATAGATGACGCCCTGCGTCAGGCATCAAACCTCAAGCAGAAGGTTGACAAGGCACAGGCCGCCATCGCGGACTCGGTCGAAGAGATCGAACGGGTGCGATCCATGATCAAATCAAATGAGACCCGGATAGCGCGCGTCACGCGGCATTTCCGGATTGTTGTTGAGCATGGCGCACAGAGCCCAAAGTCAAAACGATTTGATGGCTCGGTATTCAACCGGAATGCCAACGCAGCTTTTGGCACCGTTGGCGGCACCACGGTTCCCTCATTTTATGCCCACGAGGTTCAGGTTGTGATCTGGGAGGAAAGCCTGAATGCCGCACGGGACCTGTTTGAAAAAACCTATGCCGCAAAGGATGGCTACAGTCTGACATTTCACGGTGAAGTGTTCGGGGCAAAAGGTTAGGTAATGGATTCACTGCTTGGCATATTGATCATTTTGCTTGGTCTGTTGGCAGCCGGTCTGGGTATTCGTCGTCTGATGCACATGTCAGATACGATCCGT
This sequence comes from uncultured bacterium, assembly GCA_903884125.1. GTDB lineage: Bacteria > Pseudomonadota > Alphaproteobacteria > CAISDR01 > CAISDR01 > CAISDR01. The sequence continues at coordinate 4,444 of CAISDR010000130.1, read as the reverse complement.
GCGCTGAAGTCAGATATCGAGGGTTCGCTGACCAAGGCTCGTGCCGAAGTAAAACAGCTTGAAGCGTTTCTTGAAAACGTCGAGCAGAAGGCTGACGAACGCAGAAAGACTCTCGAAGACCTCCGCGAGAAGCTCAAAAATATTAACGACGCGTTGGCCCCTGAAACCCGTGAACTGCGTCCGGCGATCTATATCGCGACGGATCGTCGGGCCAAGGGTGATGTGGAATACAGGGCCAAAGTTACCTGTTCGCGTCTTGGCGGCGACTGGGGCAAGGGTCGGGATTACGTGATCTGGTCCAAGGACGAAGAGACCGCCCGTCGCGGGCTCGAGACCAAATTTACGCCATCGGGCGGGTTTATAATCGAGAATGTAATGAAAAGCCGTGACCCGCTATAGGTTACAGGCAGCTTGCAATTTGAGCGGTGGCGGTTAAAAGGCTGCAAGTGCCCGGATGCGCGGCATTTCGGATAGGGGCTAGAGACCGTTGCAGATCATCGAAACCGCATTGCCGGAAGTTAAGATCCTGACGCCAAAGCGTTTTGGCGATGCACGCGGCTATTTTGCCGAGACTTATTCGGCCAAACGGATGGACGATGCGGGTATTTTCCATCCCTTTATTCAGGATAACCTGTCCCATTCAGCGTCCCGGGGCACCATCCGCGGCCTGCATTTCCAGGGTCCACCATCGGCACAGACCAAACTGGTGTCCTGTCTGGCAGGGGCGATCCTTGATGTGGCGGTTGACCTCAGGGTGGGGTCGCCCCGCTTTGGCCAACATGTGGCCGTGGAACTCAGTGCGCAAAATGGCTGCCAGCTGCTGGTGCCACGGGGATTTGCCCATGGTTTTTGTACACTGGCTGACCAGACGCTGGTCGCCTATAAGGTTGATGCCTATTACGACGCCTCGGTTGATTTTTCTCTGGCGTTTGACGATCCGGCATTGGCCATTGCCTGGCCTATAACGCGTGCCAAGGCGGTTCTTTCGGACAAGGATTCACGCGCACCAACGCTGGCGGATCTTCCGCGCGTGTTTTCGTTCGACTGAATTACTACAAACTGTCGGATCAGGCGTTTTGTGATCTGGCCCAATATATCCTGTTATGGGAAAGAATTGTGCAATGAAAGTTCTGGTCACCGGTGCGGTGGGATTTATTGGCTCCGCGGTCTCAAGGCGTCTGATCGGCGAGGGCCATCACGTCATTGGCTTTGACAAAATGACCTATGCCGCCAGCCCCGCAACACTGGCTGATCTGAAAGCCCGCCCGGGCTTCAGCTTTGTCCAGGGGGACATATGCGATGGCGCGCAGGTCGGTCAGGCCCTCGATACCTTTCAGCCCGACGCGGTTATGCATCTGGCCGCCGAAAGCCATGTGGACCGGTCGATTGAAAAGCCGGCAGCGTTTGTGGAAACCAATGTCATCGGCACCCAGATAATGCTGGATCAGGCCTTGCGCTACTGGCGCAGCAGTGACGAAGCCCTGAAAAGCCGGTTCCGTTTCCATCACATTTCAACCGATGAAGTTTTTGGCTCACTGGGCGAAACAGGCTATTTCACCGAAACCACGGCTTATGATCCGCGCTCGCCCTATTCCGCCAGCAAGGCTGCGGCCGATCATCTGGTGCGCGCCTGGTACCATACCTTTGGCCTGCCGGTATTGCTGACCAATTGCTCGAACAATTACGGTCCCTATCATTTCCCGGAAAAGCTGATACCGCTCAATATTCTTCGCGGGCTCAAGGGCGATGTGATGCCGGTTTATGGCAAGGGTCTTAATGTGCGCGACTGGCTGCATGTGGATGATCACGCCCGCGCGTTAAGCCTTGTTGTCACCCGTGGTCGTGTGGGCGAAAGCTATGCGATTGGCGGGGCGGCTGAACGTCGCAATATTGATGTCGTGAACACAATTGCCGATCTGCTGGACGAGCTGGTGCCCACAGGTACATCACATCGCGCGCAGATCACCTTTGTGACGGATCGTCCGGGTCATGATCTGCGCTATGCCATCGACGCCACCAAAATCAAAAACGAACTGGGCTTTTCGCCATCGTACAATTTCGAAGACGGATTACGTCAGACCGTTCAATGGTATCTTAACAATGAAGCCTGGTGGCGTCCCATACTGGACGGGTCCTATCGACTTGAACGTCTGGGGCTTGATGCCGGGCCTGGCAAAGGTTGAAGACTTCACATGCCCGCTCATTCTGAACCGCGCATTCTGGTGATTGGTCAAACGGGTCAATTGGCTCAGGCGCTGGCCAGGGTCGATTTTGGCTCTGGCACCCAGATGCGCTTTGTCGGTCGCAGTGAAGTTGATCTCAGCCATCCTTCGGATATCGGGCCGATCATCGAACAATGGGCGCCACACCTGATCATCAATGCAGCGGCTTATACCGCGGTTGATCGCGCCCAGTCCGAACCGCAACTGGCCTTTGCGGTCAATCGTGACTGTGTAGGCGTGATGGCCGAAGCGGCAGCGCGTATTGATGCGGCCATGATCCATATTTCGACGGATTATGTTTTTGATGGCACGCGAGCAGCAGCCTATTCCGAAGATGATCTGGAAGTACCGAAGTCTGTTTACGGTCAATCCAAGTTTGAAGGTGAAGCCTTATTGCGGGCGCATCTTTTGCGCCACGTTATCCTGCGCACATCATGGGTTTTTTCGCCAACCGGCAGCAACTTCGTTAAGACCATGTTGCGGCTGGGGGCCGAGCGCACGGAAATCGGTGTCGTGGCCGACCAGCGCGGGCGGCCAACCTATGCGCCTGATCTGGCACAATGGATTGCGGTTATTGCCAGAAAGCTGGTCGCGCGCGAAGGGACGCTCGGCGTTTTTCATGCGGCGAATGCCGATGCCACCACCTGGGCAGATTTCGCACAGGCCATATTTGATGGTGCGGAAAAACGCGGCTGCCGCGTACCGGAAACACTCAAACGTATCACGACGGCAGAATATCCAACCCCCGCGCAGCGTCCGGCCAATTCTGTCCTGTCGACGGCGCGCCTTGAATCGGCCTACGATATTTCCATCCGGTCATGGCGTCCGGCGCTTTCAGAATGTCTCGATCTTCTTGTGGGCAAGGAAAAACAACAATGATCACCAAGGGTATCATTCTGGCAGGTGGATCAGGAACGCGGCTTTATCCGGTCACCCGGGCCGTATCCAAACAGCTGTTGCCGGTCTATGACAAGCCGATGATATTCTACCCGCTGTCCACACTGATGCTGGCGGGTATCCGGGATATCCTGATCATCACCACACCCGAGGATCAAAGCCAGTTCCAGCGCACATTGGGCACGGGCGAGCAATGGGGGATCAAGCTTACCTTTGCGGTCCAGCCCCGCCCCGAAGGTCTGGCCCAGGCATTTATCATCGGTGCGCCCTTTCTTGATGGTCAGGGTGCGGCGCTGGTTCTGGGCGATAATGTATTCTTTGGTCACGGGCTGACCGAAATGGTCGAACGTGCCGCTGCTCAATCTGACGGGGCCACGGTTTTTGCCTATCATGTGGATGACCCGCACCGATATGGCATCGTGACATTCGATAAGGAATATCGCGCCCTTCAGATTGACGAAAAGCCACCTGAACCAAAATCCAACTGGGCGGTCACCGGGCTTTATTTCTATGATCATCACGTCAGCGATATTGCCGCCCAGGTAAAGCCATCGGCGCGCGGGGAACTGGAAATCACTTCGGTCAATCAGGCCTATCTGGAACTTGGAAAATTATCGGTCGAACGCATGGGGCGCGGCTATGCCTGGTTTGACACCGGCACTCATGATGCCCTGCTGGGTGCGTCAGAATTTGTCCACACGATTGAAAAACGACAAGGCTTCAAGATCGCCTGTCTGGAAGAAATTGCCTATCGCAAGAAATTCATCAGCCGTGACCAGCTGATTGCGGCCGGCAAGCTGTTGGCAAAAAATGAGTATGGCATTTATCTTAATAAATTGGCCCTGGAAGACCTGGACGAATAAAGATCATTCTGTCTCCGAACCTTAGGATTTTACCATGCGCTTTTTTATCGACACTGCTGATCTGACAGAAATTGCGGATCTGAATGCCTCGGGCCTTGTCGATGGCGTGACCACCAACCCGTCCTTGGTAGCCAAGGCGGGCAAGCCCTTTTTGTCGCTGATTGCTGATATCTGCGCCATCGTCCATGGCCCCGTCAGTGCCGAGGTGACAGCAACTGATGCCACGCAGATGATTGCCGAAGGGCGCAAGCTTGCAGCCATCGCCAAAAATGTTGCGGTCAAACTGCCCTTGACCTGGGATGGACTGAAGGCCTGCAAGGCGCTGTCATCCGATGGGACCATGGTCAATGTGACGTTGTGCTTTTCCGCCAATCAGGCATTGCTTGCAGCCAAAGCCGGGGCCAGTTTTATTTCCCCCTTTGTCGGGCGACTTGATGATATCGGCATTGACGGCATGGATCT
>CAISDR010000129.1 GCA_903884125.1 uncultured bacterium | reverse complement strand
AACTGCTTGGTACAAAAAGACCCGGTCAGGTCACGCCAGGTTCAATTCCTTGCCGCTCTCATCAAGAAACTTGAAAAGCGGAGGCTCACCGCCCAAAGGAAGGTTTCGTCGCTGTTCTGCTACGCGAGCAAGATGCCGGCGTAGCTCAATCTCTTCTGCTAGGAGAGCCTCGCGCGCACGTCGGTATTCGTCGCTGTCCCCGGGATAAGGCTTGCTTGTCTTTGCAACCAACATTTTAGCGTCTTCGAGAGCGTTCATGAATCCTCCTAACGAAAACCGGCACCGCTATCCAAAACTATGCCCGACGCATCGAAGATTTCAACCCTCCGCCACTCTCGGCATGGCCCGGTCAGGATAGATTGCGGCAAGCTACTGCCTCCGCTGCCAGATAGCGCAGCCGGAGGCAGTCGTAGTCACTTTGCGCCGATTGCGGTAGCCTCTAGCAAGGTGCATTTCTCTTCGAAACGACAAAATGTGTTCTTTAGGGAGATCCTTCCCGCCGCCGCTGATAAAAAGGAAATTGCAAATGCCACATAGCTCAGCAGAAAATCAGATTATTGCTGCGGTACGCAGTAATGCTGCCGCTTCCTTGGCCGGGGGAATAATAGCGGCCTCCTGTAGAGGCTGGTCGGTAAGCGAGGCCATGCGCCTTGTAGCAGACGTCAACTTCGCAATGCATCCGACACCTGGGGATGGGCATTACGAAACCTGGAAAGCAACTCGAGATGCAAGATTGAGCAAAGTCCACGAGTAATCCACGTAGGGATGCCACAGCGGTACCGTCTTGATGGTGACATCGCGCTCACGCCGGTGTCGATTGATCACGAGCGTCGTTGCACTGGCCGAGAGCCGCCCGCCGGCATACGGTATGACAATTTTGTGAGGGGTATATGAACACAGATTCCCGAGTCAAAAAGGTGCTATCGCAGGCTCTCATGGTCGACGATAGCCTTATCAACGATAGCGCCTTACTGGTCGAGGACCTTGGCGTCAGCAGCCTCGATCGTTTTGAACTCCTCATGGGCTTGGAGGAAGAGTTCGCAATTCAGATTGACGAAAACGATCTAGAGGGCGTCAAGACCGTTGCCGATGTTGTGAATTGCATCGAGCGGAAGACGGGCGCGCAAATATAGAGTCAATCGGAACTAGCTGCGCGTCATCGTCGTAATGACGTCAGCATTCAGCCCATAACTGTTGCGCAGCAACAATGCGCCGGACGTCCGCTTTCTATTGATTACTGTCGCAGTGCAACGTGCGCCCGCTGTCCGCTTTCTATTGATTACTGTCGCAGTGCAACGTGCGCCCGCTGTCCGCTTTCTATTGATAGCTGTCGCGGCGCTTATTCCCATCTAGGCGATAGCTCTATTGAATGACACCAGGATGAGCCGCGAAAAAGAGGAGGCCCAATTAAGACTACGCAGCCAAATTTCTGGGACGACAACGCCGAGGTTATTGCCGCCATACTTTCGTGCGGTATACCCCCGTAATAAGATCCTTCTTTCTTGCTAAGGCAAAGTTCGCCTACCCATTTTTCCCTCTTGTCGAGCGGTAATGGCTTTGCTTCGTTCGAGAAGCAGTGTCTTCTGCTGGAAAGAATAAACCTGGTCGCAGATCCAGCGCATTCTGTCGGTTCGATGCACGTGGTCTGGAGTGTTATTTCGATATACTCGGAATAATGTCCCGGTCTGTCAGAGATCCTGTTGGCAGAAAAATTGTAGTTTGGCTCCCATGTTTTGATCTCAAAGACGAAGTGTTCATATTCCTTTTTCGGGCGCTTTGTTTTTGCTTTGGTCATTGAAATCTCGCTCACATAGATTGGCGCTTGAGATTCTCCGCATCAGAATTATATCGGCCCGTGGGCCCAGCAACATGGCGTTGGCGACGCTGGTTTTCCTGCTCCAGTTTGGCAGTTTTGGGACCGCCAAATCCCTATCCGACCGCAGTATTTGTTGGGAAATAATAAGATTTGACGGGCGGCGCCCGTCTCGCTAAACATCCGGCCCTTCGACATCTGCCCAGATGGCGGAATTGGTAGACGCACTAGTT
>CAISDR010000128.1 GCA_903884125.1 uncultured bacterium | reverse complement strand
CATTGGTCGTGATATTGCCCGATGTACTGTACGCGGTCAGTATGGTCAGGGTGTAGCGGATGGAAAAATGGCGCCTGCCTATGTGGATGAAGCTGGCGGTATTGCCAGCGACACGGAAACCTTTGTAGCTATCTGCGCACATATCGAAAACTGGCGATGGGCCGGGGTTCCGTTTTATCTGCGCACGGGCAAGCGGCTGCCGATGCGTACGTCGCAAATCATTATCCAGTTTCGCGACCTGCCCCATTCCATATTTCCTAAGGATCAGGTTCAGGCGAACCGTCTGTCCATCAGCCTGCAGCCCGAGGAAAAGATTGCACTTTCAGTCATGACAAAAGTGCCAAGTCTTGAGGGGCTGGAACTGCGTCCGCTGTCACTCAATCTCAGTCTGGATGACGGCTATACCGCCCGCACGGCACCGCGTCGGCGCATTGCCTATGAGCGATTGTTTTATGAAGCGATTCATAACAACCCGACCTTATTTGTCCGCCGGGATGAAACCGAAACCGGCTGGGCCTGGGTTGATGGCATATTACAAGGTTGGAAAAGTCAGGCCATGACACCACAGTATTATGCTGCGGGTACGTGGGGCCCATCAGGCGCATTTGCTCTGATGGAACGTAACGGCCATTCATGGCATGGATGAATCCATGATGCAGGAATTTGTATTTGATACCGCAGATGAACTGAACGCCACGCTTTCAGCACAGATTGCGGTTAGCCTGGCACAGGCGGTTGCGATGCGTGGTCGCGCGCTGTTCGTGGCATCGGGTGGCACGTCGCCAGGTGGCATGTATCAGGCCCTGTCGCAGGCACCACTGAACTGGCCCGCTTTGACAGTTCTGCCATCCGACGAACGCTGGGTGGCGCATGATCATCCCGCCAGCAATGAATTGCTGATCCGCAGAACGTTGCTGCAGGGTGCAGCAGGATCGGCCAGATATGTACCGCTGACGTCGGCGCATCCAACTCCGGAAGAAGGTGCTGCATCGATCAATGCCGTACTGGGCACACTGGACTGGCCAAGCGACTTTACGTTGCTGGGCATGGGGCTTGATGGCCATGTGGCAGGTATTGTGCCTGCTGCACAGGAATGTGCCAGTGCGATGGATCTTGCGGGCGCTGTCAGGGCGCTGGCGCTGCGTATCCCGTCAAAAAAAGGGCAGCCCCCTGCGCCTACTGATTGGCGGTTGACGCTGACCATGCCAGCTTTGATGCAATCACGGCGCATCAGCTTGCTCTTCTTTGGCGAAGAAAAAATGACTGCTTTTCGGAAATTTGTTGCACAGAAATCGAACGCAGGATTGCCCATTCAGACGCTGGTGCAGCAGGAACATGTGCCGGTACAGGTTTTCTGGACGCGGGATACAGGCGGTATCGGACGATGACCAAAACCCATGCCAGACTGGTTGAGGTAACCGAACGGATCATCGCCCGGTCAGACCAGACACGGCGGGATTTTCTTGATCGCATCGCCCCGGCGCGTAAGGCCGGGCGTGCCAGTGAGCGCCTTTCATGCGGGAATTTCGCCCATGCGATCGCTGCTGGACCGGCGTCCGACAAAATTTTACAACGCAGTGCGGACGGTGTGAATATCGGCATTGTCACGGCTTACAATGACATGCTGTCTGCGCATCAGCCCTTTGCTGACTATCCTGACATTATCAAGGATGAAGCACGACGCAACAAGGCGACGGCTCAGGTTGCCGGTGGTGTACCCGCCATGTGTGATGGTGTCACGCAAGGTCGCGGTGGCATGGAACTATCGCTGTTTTCACGCGACGTAATTGCGCTTTCAACGGCGCTGGCATTATCCCATGACGCATTCGATGGCGTGCTGGCGCTGGGTGTCTGCGACAAGATCGTGCCGGGACTGGTTATGGGTGCGCTGTCCTTTGGCCATCTGCCATTGCTGCTGGTGCCCGCCGGGCCGATGCCGTCGGGCTTGCCCAACAAGGAAAAATCCGCTGTGCGGGCCTTGTTTGCTGAAGGCAAGATCGGACGCGCGGAATTGCTGGATGCCGAATCCGCATCCTATCACGGGCCGGGTACCTGCACATTTTATGGCACCGCCAATTCCAATCAGATGCTGATGGAAATGATGGGACTTCACATTCCGGGAGCAGCTTTCGGCAATCCCGGGACACCATTGCGCGAAGCACTGACCCGACAGGCAACGCGACGGGCGGTTGAACTTGCCCGACAGGGCCATGTGGGACTTGCGGATATGCTGGATGCGCGTGCCTTTGTGAACGGGATTGTGGGTTTGATGGCAACCGGCGGGTCGACCAATCATGCGTTGCATATTCCGGCCATGGCGGCCGCTGCGGGCTATCGGATTGACTGGGATGACCTGGCGGATATTTCTGCAATCACTCCGCTTCTGACCCGGATTTACCCCAATGGCGACGCCGATGTTAATCAGTTCCATGCGGCTGGCGGCATGGCCCTGCTGTGCCGGGAACTTAGCCAGTGCGGCTTGCTGCATCAGGATGTACTGACCGTCGCCGGCCGGGGCATAGACGACTGGCTGAGCGAACCATTTCTGATCGACGGACAAATTGAGCGGCGGGCCGGTGTCACACAGTCGCTGGAGCGCGATATACTGCGCGGCACGGATGATCCATTTGATACCCAGGGCGGATTGAAGGTTCTGACGGGTAATCTCGGCCGGTCGATCATCAAGGTATCGGCAGTTGCCCAGCAGCATCGGGTGGTGGAAGCACCAGCAATTATTTTTGAAGATCAGGCAGCTTTCGTAAAAGAATTTCAGCAAGGCAATCTGAATCGCGACTTTATCGCAGTATTGCGCTTTCAGGGGCCAGGGGCCAATGGCATGCCCGAGCTGCATTCGCTGTCACCGGCACTGGGTGTTCTGATGGATCGCGGGTTCAAGGTTGCGCTTGTCACTGATGGGCGTATGTCGGGGGCATCAGGCAAGACGCCTGCTGCCTTGCATGTGACACCCGAAGCAAATGTGGGCGGCCCGATTGCGCGGCTGCGCAATGGCGATGTCATCCGGCTTGATGCAGATGTTGGCACACTGAATGCGTTGATCGATGAAAATGAATTTGCAGCGCGCGAAAGTGGCGATGCCCCTGCACCTAAGCGCCGAGAGCCGGATCTGGGGCGGCATTTATTTCGCCTGTTTCGCGGGTCGGCGACGAGTGCTGAATCGGGCGGCGGCGTGTTGGATCTCTAGAGCATTTTCATTTCTAACGGCGTTATGAAGATGCTCTAATAAACTGTTTCGACGCAATTCCGGGCGCAAAACCGCCGCGCACTTTTGCTGAAATTGCTCTAGTGCCTTCGGCCTTTTTATTTGGGCTTGTTCCACAACGCCAAAAGCCGCACCAGTGTTACCTGGCACGGCTTTAGAACTTTCGGTGGTTGCGGGGATAGGATTTGAACCT
>CAISDR010000127.1 GCA_903884125.1 uncultured bacterium | reverse complement strand
GGTATTTGGCTGCCTGATTTTTGCAGGGCCAGTGCCTCGGACACATAGGTTTCCAAGTCAGCCTGTTGGGTAATGGCAGTGGGCGTCCATTTCCAGAGGCTTGGTTCAAAAGCAATTTCGGACAGGGCAGGAATATGTGCCAGGTCCATCGGTAAAAGCCGGACAATCCGACCGGTCAATGCGGGGGGTGCTGGCAGGGTCATTCGTTATCTCAAGCTAAAATTTGATCATTGAACCCATATGCCGTGTGATCGGTATGACCCCGACATCAACAGGCAGGGATAGATCGTCTGGATCATCAGCCGGGCCACCGGTGCGGCTTTTGGCTGATGCCTCTTCAAGGCTCAGTGCAAATATCGCTGTAATATTAAGCTCTTTCGCGCTGGGCGGGCGGATATGCGGGCCGCGCCCCGGCACCAGCTTGTCCGTAAAGGCAGTCAAGGCTGCGTATTTCTCATCGGTCGCGACGATTTCGCGGGCTTTTCCAAATGCCACCACCGAGCGATAGTTCATTGAATGATGAAAGGCGGATTTTGCTAATACCAGCCCATCTTCAATCATCGCCGAAACACAGATTTCAGCGCCACGGGCAGCTTCTGCCAGACGCGAGATCCGCGACGTGTGAAAAAGCAGATCGTCATCAATTCGCGCTATCAATGTCGGGATGACGGTCGGGTGCCCATGTTCTGGGTCATTAAACCCCACATGGCCCACTAAAATTGCATCCAGAAACGCGTGAATTGTGTCCCGATCATAGGCGCCACGGCTGGGCTGGCGGCGTACCTGGGTCCGAGGGCTAAGGGGCCTGATAGATTTGGTCATGGGGTCTGTCCTTTTTCTGAGCCGCCAAAATGTCTGGTTTTGGTGCTATTAAAAAGACCCAAAATGAAATAAATAATAGAGCCAAGTCAAAAGTCCAAAAGGCCGTAATGATGAGGAATGCCGAAGTGCTGCTGGATCTGGACCGAAAGTCTGCCAAGCCTTTGCAGGTACAGCTGTTTGACGCCCTGCGCGCTATGGTTCTGGATGGTCGCCTGCAACCGGGTATGCGGCTGCCATCGACCCGTCATTTGGCACAATCCCTGGGCCTTGGGCGCAACACGATCACCGCCGCTTATGAACGCCTTGCAGCAGAAGGGTATGTGCAACCAGCCCGTGGCGGTGGCACGCGAGTATCGGCAGTGGTTCCGGATCAGTTCCTGACCGTCAGGCCAACAATGTCCAAGTCCCAGCGTGCTGACCCGGCTGTTGCACATCTTTTGTCGGTTCGGGGAAGGGTAATGTTGAATGCCCGTGGACGCGTGCCAGCACTGGGAATGCCGACTGCCTTTATCGCTGGCCAGCCATCGACAGAAATATTTCCGACGGACCTCTGGGCCAAACTGCTGGCAGGGGCTGCGCGCCGCCTTCGGGCATCCGACCTTGGTTATGGACACGTGGCAGGCTGGCCGGAACTGCGTCAGGCGATTTTGGCCCAGGTCGGTGCCGCCCGGCATGTGATTGCCAGTCCCGAACAGGTGATCGTGACCACTGGCACCCAGGCATCGCTGGCTCTGGCGGCGTTTATTCTGACCGAGCCGGGCGACACAGTCTGGATGGAAGACCCCGGCTATCTTGGCGCGCGCGGCGCATTTACATCGGCGGGCAACCGGATCATTGGCGTGCCGGTGGACGCGAATGGGTTGGATATTTCAAGGGTTTGTCCCGATGCGGGGGTGCCAAAGCTGATCTATATCACGCCATCGCATCAGTTCCCGACCGGCGTTACCCTTGGCCTGACGCGTCGATTGGGGCTTTTGGCGCAGGCATCACAATCGGGTGCCTATATCCTTGAAGATGACTATGACAGCGAGTTCCGCTTTCAGGGCCGCCCGCTGTCTTCGCTTCAGGGGTTGGCATTAGAACGCCAAGGTGATCAGGCGCGGGTTATTTATATCGGCACATTTGCCAAAACGCTGTTTCCGGCACTGCGCATTGGTTTTTTGATAGTGCCAAAGGGCTTGGGCCCAGCGTTCAGTGCCGCCGCTCGTAATTTCGGTGTTCTGCCACCTATACAGATTCAGGCTGCACTGGCTGACTTTCTGGCCAGTGGTGCTTATGCGGCCCATATCCGCAGGATGCGGTTAATCTACAAGCGCCGCCAGGAGATATTGCTGAGCGCACTCCACAAGTATTTTCCGGGTCAGCGACCAGTCACCCCGCCCGAAGGCGGGATGCAACTGGCCTTCAGTCCGCATATTTCGACAGACTATGCAGGTTTGCCGGAAAAGGGTTCGGCGCGCGGCCTCACCCTGAATCTGCTGGCACGGCTGTATCTTGATCCGACAGGGCCCGAAACCAATGGCCTGCATCTGGGATTTGGGTCTGTGGCTGACGAGATGATTGAACCATCTGTGCGCATCCTGGCAGAAATTTGCGGCTAGGGCGCTTGTAAGCTTGGTGGTCGACTTCTAAACTCATACCCATGCAGACAGTTGACTCAAAAGATCCCGTGAACCTGCCCATGTTTGTGCCGCACCGGCCGGAACGTCCGCAAAAATCCGAGGGCGGGCGAAGGTTTGACCTTGTGTCCGAATATGAACCGGCCGGCGATCAGCCAACAGCAATTGCCGAATTGCTGCGTGGAATCGATGCGCAGGAAATGGATCAGGTTCTTTTGGGTGTTACTGGTTCGGGCAAAACATTCACGGTTGCCAAGGTGATCGAGGCGACCCAGCGCCCGGCCCTGATACTGGCGCCGAACAAAACGCTGGCTGCCCAGCTTTATGGCGAAATGAAAAGTTTCTTCCCGCATAACGCGGTGGAATATTTCGTGTCCTATTACGATTATTTCATGCCCGAGGCTTATGTGCCGCGGACGGACACTTATATCGAAAAGGAATCGTCGATCAACGAGCAGATTGATCGCATGCGCCATTCCGCGACGCGTGCGCTGCTGGAACGAGACGACGTAATCATCGTGGCCTCTGTCAGTTGCATTTACGGTATCGGGTCTGTTGAAACCTATTCCGCCATGACCGCCGATTTCAAACTGGGCGAACGAATGGATCGACAGGCGTTCCTGCGTGATCTGGTGGCCCTGCAATATCGTCGCAATGATATGGTGATGGCGCGCGGAACGTTTCGGGCCCGCGGTGACAGTATCGAGTTATGGCCCGCCCATATGGAAGACCGCGCCTGGCGATTTTCGTTATTTGGCGATGAGGTCGAGGCGATTATCGAATTCGATCCGCTGACGGGGGAAAAGACCGCCAGTATGGAAAAGGTCAGAATCTACGCAAACAGCCATTACGTGACGCCGCGTCCCACTTTGCAGCAGGCGATCAAGGGCATCCGGCATGAACTGCGCCAAAGGCTGGATCAATTAAACGCCGAAGGAAAACTGCTTGAGGCCCAGCGACTGGAACAGCGCACAACCTTTGATCTGGAAATGATTGAAGCGACCGGGGCGTGTGCGGGTATTGAAAATTATTCCCGCTATCTGACCGGCCGTCGTGCCGGTGAACCGCCACCAACCCTGTTTGAGTATCTGCCCGATAATGCACTTTTGTTTGCCGATGAAAGTCATGTCACCATTCCGCAATTGGGAGGCATGTATCGCGGCGACTATCGGCGCAAGCTAACCCTGTCGGATTATGGCTTCCGCCTGCCATCGTGCCTTGATAACCGCCCGTTGAAATTCGAAGAATGGGACGCCATGCGGCCCCAGTCGGTCTATGTGTCCGCCACGCCGGGAACCTGGGAACTCGAACGCACCGGTGGTGTGTTTGCCGAACAGGTGATCCGGCCGACCGGTCTGATTGATCCACCAGTCGAGGTGCGCCCGGTTGCATCCCAGGTTGACGATCTTGTCTCTGAATGCCGGATCGTGGTCGCCAAGGGCTATCGGGCTTTGATCACGACGCTGACCAAACGCATGGCCGAAGACCTGACCGAATATCTGCATGAACAGGGGTTGCGGGTGCGCTACATGCATTCGGATGTGGACACGCTGGAGCGCATCGAAATTATCCGCGACCTGCGTCTGGGGGCATTTGACCTGCTGGTCGGGATCAACCTTCTGCGCGAGGGGTTGGATATTCCTGAATGTGCGCTGGTGGCTATTCTGGATGCGGACAAGGAAGGCTTTTTGCGGTCCGAAACATCACTGGTCCAGACCATCGGCCGGGCGGCGCGCAATGTGGATGGTAAAGTGATCTGTTATGCCGACAAGGTTACCGGGTCACTGGAACGGGCCATGGCGGAAACCAAGCGTCGTCGTGACAAGCAGACCGCCTATAATGAACTGCACGGCATTACGCCCGCATCAATAAAGCGCGAGATATCAGACATTCTGCATTCAGCCTATGAACGCGATCATGTGACGGTTGATGTGGGCGATCCGGGCGCACCGGCCCTGATCGGGCATAATCTGAAAACCCATATCGCCGATCTTGAAAAGCGCATGCGAACCGCCGCAGCCAATCTGGAATTTGAAGAAGCCGCCCGACTGCGCGATGAAATCAAACGGCTGGAGATGACCGAGCTGGCCATCGCCAGTGACCCATTGGCGCGACAGGGATCAATCGAAGAAACTGTCGCGAAACTGACGCCGCGTTCCACAAGCGGCAAGGCGGGCAGCCGCAGCTTTAAAAGTCGAAAAGGGCGGCGGTGATGAAACAGACTGATCTCACACCCGAGATGTTCCGCGAGCGGGCCAAGCCGCTGTTAGGGGGCAGTGGCTGGCGCAAAAGACTGGCCAGAGCCATCGGTGTTGACTATGCAACGGTCAAACGCTGGACATCTGATAATGGCAAGGTGCCCGGATATATGATCGCACTGCTCGAAGCACTGGAAATGCTGGATGGCGAAGGCTATGAATTACCCGAACGCTTTGCCATCGGGGCAAAAAAATCCAAAGTCAAAACGACTTAGCATCGGCCTATCGGTCAGGACATTTGCAACAGGCGTTCACCCATTTTCTGGTGCAGCATGTTGATCGCCTTTAGCGGCCTGACCATGACTTTGAAGCGGGTAATCTTTTCCTGATCGTTCCAATGGATCATGTCGATGCCATTGACGCTGATACCGTCAATTTCGGTTTCGAATTCCAGTATCGCCGAGTATTCTGTGTACCATTCACCGGCATAGCGAAATGCGGGCGAGTTCAAAACCACGGCAGCCGCCCGAAGATATTTGAACGTGATGGCCTTGCCTACCTGCGGTTTGAAAACAACCGGGCTTTCAAATACCACGTCTTCCGAAAGCAGCGCATCCAGCACGGCTTCGTCGTCCCTGATGATGTAATCATGCCAGCGCTGAATAATCCGGGGTGTAGCTGCGGACATGACGGGTTCTCCACAATTCGGCGGTGTCTGTTGTTGAAAGTCCGCTACCATGAATAGGTAGCAGGATCAGATTTTGCAACATTATCCCGGCCAGGACTTACGGAAACCTGTTCAATTTGTTAATAATTCCATGTAATATTTGTCTGGTCCAAAAGGACCACACACAGATCAACCTGCCCATCGGCCCAGCATAAGGCTTGCGCCATGTCCACCATCGGTGATCCATTTTCGACGACCGTTCAGGCACTTGGCGCCATTCAGCGACAGGTTTCGACGATTTCCCAGAATGTCGCCCATGCCTATGACCCTAATTATAACCGCCGTGATGTAACCGTCGGCGATCCGGGCAATGGCGTATCAATTGCCGCAAGCGTGACCCGCGTGGATGATACCGGGCTTCGATCCCAGATTTTGGACGCAACCGCCCAGGTATCGGGCGCCGATACGCGCAATAACCTGTTTCAGGCACAGGCCCAGTCCAATGGGGCTGCACAATCCACATCGATCACTCAGGATCGAATTGATACGCTGACCCAGGCCGCCCAAGCATTTCAGGCCGACCCCAATACACCCGCAACCCAATCTGCGCTGATCAGTGCCGGTGACGCTTTTGCGAACTCGGTTCGCCAGCAGTTTACCGCTTTGCGCACGGCCCAAGCGAACACACAGGCCGATGCGACCCAGTCGATAAGTGACCTCAATGCCAAATTACAGTCACTGGCCAATCTTAATACACAGGCACAGTCAGAATTTGCCAATGGCGGTATCAGCCCCAACACAGCCGACCAGCAGAATACAGCCCTTAAAGATATTGCCAAACTGGTGCCGATCTCGGTCACAGATAATGGCGACGGGTCGATCAATGTTCAGACCAAGGGCGGGACGCCATTAGTTGGTAAGGTAGCTGCACAATTTTCCTTTGATAGCGCCAGCGGCAACATCATCGCAGCTGGCTCTACACCGCCTGCAGTGTATGGTGCCCCCGGTTCGCTTAACACGTCATTTGATGGGGCAAAGCTTGGCGCGCTGGTGGATTCTTTGGACCCGAATACCAGCAGTCCCAATCCGGCAAACGGGTTTTTTGCTAAAAATCGTGCGCAGCTTTCCGCGCTGGTTGATACATTTGCCAATACCTCGACCTTTACCAACCCGCAGCCAAATGCGCTGGTCAACAGCTATGCATCATCACCAGCATCGCTGCCCACCGACCTGCCAGGTGGCGTGGCACAGGGGCAGGGACTATTTGTTACCAATTCTGTGCCAGGGAAAAATGATGAGGAAAGTTTTGCGATCAATCCCGCCCTTGCCAATGGCACGGCAACGATAAAGCAGGGATTTGCCGCAGGGCTGGTGTCATTCTTGACGACACCTAATCAGGCAATTGGTGCAGCCGGTGCCTCTGTCGGCGGGCTGACGCTGACCAATCAGACACCGGGTCAACTGGCTGGTGGCATAACTTCCTTCTGGTCGGCAGCACAGGCATCAGCCACCGGTCAGTCTCAGCAGGTGAACCAGACGCAACAGGGGTTGGGCAATCTGTATGCCGCACGCAATGGCGTGAATGTCGATCAGGAAATGGTCAGCCTGAGCGCGGCGCAAAATCTGTACAAGGCCAATGCCAGGATTCTGGAAACTCAGAGTAAGCTTTTCAGCACGCTGCTGGATATGGTGAAATAAATCGGCGCGCCTGTCACTGCCGGGCACTGATCCAGGCTGTCAGCGCGGCCGCAATTTCATTGGGGCTGTCTTCCTGAATGAAATGGCTGCCCTTTACCGTCACCTCCGTCTGGTTGCGCCATGTGCGGCAGAATTCGCGCACAGGACCCGTCAGAATGGCGCCGGGTTCAGCATTTATGAACAGCTTGGGCAAATCATTATGCGCCATCCATTCAGCATAATCTGTTGTGATCTGTGTGACATCAGGTGGTTCACCCCCAATGGGTATCTGACGCGGCCAGGTCAGTGTCGGACGGCGATCTTCGCCCGGCGTCAGGAACGGCGCGCGGTAATGGGCCATTTCCATATCCGTCAGTTTGCGAATGATCGATCCTGGCAAAACGCGTTCGACAAAAACATTCTTTTCCAGAATCATCGTCTCGCCCGCTTCGGACCGGAAGCCCTGAAACACGCCACGGGCTGCTTCATTCCATTCCGACCAGTCTGCAAATGGGCGGACAATACCCTCCATGTAGGCGATGGCTTTTACCCGATCGCGGTGCTTATTGGCCCAGTGAAAACCAAGGGCCGACCCCCAGTCGTGAAGGACAAGCGTAACATTGCTTCCGATGTTGATGGCTTCAAGCGCTTTGGCCATATAGTCATATTGCTCCACGAACCGGTAGCGATCAGGTCCGGATGGATCAAGTTTGGCGCTGTCACCCATGCCAATCAGGTCGGGTGCCACGCAGCGGCCCAGATGGGCCAGCTGGGGAAGGATATTGCGCCAGAGATACGATGATGTGGGATTTCCGTGCAGGAACAGGATGGTGTCACCCTGGCCCTGAGTGTGAAAGGCCATGCGGGCACCATTTGCGGTAACAAAAGATTTGGGCAATGGTGTGTCAGTAAATGGGATGGTCACGGTTGCCCCCTGGGTACTTGTCAGCTTTGTCATAGTGTTGCGTTTGTTTTCGCCAAGTCCAGATCAAATCGGTATTGGGGCTGTAAATAGTCCTGCAAACCAAATGCAACAGGCGACATGATGATTGACCCTTGGTACCGAACCCAAAACCTGCCGCAGGTGCAGCAGGCCCAGCTTGCCATGCTCAAGGCTAATGGCCTTCTTATGGTTCTGGGGCTTGGCATGGCTGGGCCGTTTTTTGCCCTTTTGTTATGGGACACGTTTGCGCCTCAACAGCTTTTGCCATTGATTGCAGGATCAATTGCCGCTGTCGTCCCCATTCTTGGTATCTGGTGGCATGGCCACGAACGCCGCCGTATCGACTTTCAACGCTCGGCCTATCTGCGGGTGTTCTTTGCCGGTGGTGTAGGCATCGGCCTTGCGGCTGCAATTTTCATATATCTGCCCTGGGCGCCGTTTGCCGTCCAGGCCATCCTTATTTGTGGGTCGTCGCTGCTGTGTGCGCTGGCCGTCGGGATTGCTGGATCAACACCGGTAACTGTTCTGGCATTCGCGCTACCGGTGAATATTGCAAGTATGGCGGTTGCGGTTGGCAGTCATAATGAGGATGCGGACTATCTGGCCTTGTTCGTGGCCATGTCGGCTCTGGGTCAGTTGTCGCTGGCGATTACAACATGGCAGAATTTTGTACAGACCCAATTTTTTCTTGTAGTCGGGATAAAGGCACTGGGTGCAAATAATATTGCTTGGATTGTCGAAGACAAAAATTCGGGGACCAGCAACTGGTCACCAAACTTTCCTGAAATGTTCGGTGTGACAATACCGCAGGCAGGAAATCCGCTGGCAATTTTGCGAAATCTGATCGCCGAGGGGGAATTGG
Source organism: uncultured bacterium (assembly GCA_903884125.1). Classification (GTDB taxonomy): domain Bacteria; phylum Pseudomonadota; class Alphaproteobacteria; order CAISDR01; family CAISDR01; genus CAISDR01. The sequence continues at coordinate 4,131 of CAISDR010000127.1, read as the reverse complement.
ACACAGCACCACCTGACGATGATGTCGCGGGACAATGGCTGTATCGTGTCCGCCTGCCACACGGACCTGTCCGGCTTGTCCGCGAAACCGCGTTACGATTTTCCGATGTTGATCCCGCAGTGGCAGTTTTTCAGCGCACCATTCAGGATGTTACCCTGACCGAGGCACTGCGCATAAATCTCGAAGAAATGAACGAGGCAAAAAATCAGTTTATCGCAAATGTCAGCCATGACATGCGTACGCCAGCAAACGGCCTGGTGGGAATGCTGAGATTGCTGGCAGATACAAAACTCAGCCCCGAACAGCATGAATTCGTCAACGCAGCTCAAGACTCAGCGACCTCATTGCGCGGGATGCTTGACGATCTGCTGGATGTGGCACGCCTTGAATCCGCGAGCCTTGTGCTGGATCGCAAGAGTTTTTCCATACGGGGCCTTATTGACGCACAGATTGCAGCCTTCGGTCCATTGGCAGATCAAAATGGTATCAGCCTTTCGGCGCGCGTGGCGCCCGATGTACCACCGTTTCTGGTTGGCGATCCGATCAGACTGCGCCAGATCCTGAACAAGCTCATTTCCAACTCGATCAAATATACAATGATCGGCGGTGTTCAGATTGATGTTGATACACTTACCCGCTCTCATGCGACGATGCTGCGTATCAGCGTTTCTGATACAGGCATGGGATTTAGCGAGGATGCCCGCGCAAAACTGTTCTCTGCGCTTACCCAGCCTGACAGCAGCCTGACAAGGCGATCCGGCGAATCCGGCATGGGCCTCACGATTGCCCGCGGCCTTGCCATACGCATGGGTGGTGAACTTGGTTGTGAAAGCGAAATTGGACGCGGATCAGTATTCCGGCTTGAAATCCCCATGGAAATTGCTGAAACGCTGCCGGACCAGACGGTATTGGACGCAAAGCCATATTTCGCGCGCAGTCTGAAAGTGTTTGCGGCTGATGATCATCCGGTCAATAGAATGTTGCTTCGTTCCATTCTGCTGAAATGGGGTCATGAGGTTGAAACTTTTGAAAATGGGCAGGACCTTCTGTCCGCGTTGGCGCACACCGTTCCAGACCTGATCGTGATGGATATTCAGATGCCGATTATGGATGGTGTCACAGCGACGCGCGCCATTCGGCAGATGGCAGCACCCTATCGACAGATTCCCATTCTGGGCTTTACGGCAGATGCCGACCCCAAACACCGGGGGCAGTTCCTGCAGGCCGGTATGGACGATTGTCTGGTGAAGCCTATGAATTTTGATAGTTTCGCCCGGGCACTGTCTGAACTGACCGCCACGGACCGCCCGGCGGTATAATTCGAATCTTAATTGTAAAATGACCTGAATATCTATTGGACATAGGAGTGTATATGACCAGCATGCGATCAGTTGTTGTCACAGGGGTATCCACAGGCATTGGCTGGGGTGCAGTACAGGCATTAACGGGCGCCGGTTTTCGGGTGTTTGGGTCTGTGCGCAAGTCTGAAGATGCTGAACGCGCCTGTCAGGCATTTGGCAATGCATTTGTGCCAATGATGTTTGACGTGACCGATGAGGTCGCGGTTCATGCGGCAGCTGATCGGGTGCGCGCTGAACTGGCCGGTCAACCGCTGTTTGGACTTGTGAATAATGCTGGCATTGCCGTGCCGGGACCCCTGGCGCACCTTCCGATCGATCAGTTTCGAAAACAATTTGACGTCAATGTCACAGGACTTCTGATCACAACCCAGGCCTTTGCCCCATTGCTGGGAGCCGCAAGCGGATTCAGTGGTCAGCCAGGTCGTATCGTCAACATATCGAGTGTTGCCGGCAAGGTGGTCACACCGCTGGCCGGTGCCTATGGCGCATCGAAATTCGCGGTAGAGGCGGTATCAGATGCCTTGCGGCGTGAATTTCTGATCTATGGTGTTGATGTGATCCTGATCGAGCCGGGCCCAGTTGCAACAGCGATCTGGGGGAAAAACGAGCAAGTAGATTTTTCGATTTATGATAATACCGTTTACGCGGGTGCGATCAGCAAAATGCTGGTCTATCTTGAATCCGTTACCGCCAGTGCGATACCGCTGGAGAAAGTGGGCCAACTGGTGCTGAGCGTGCTTACAACGCCATCGCCGAAAGTGCGTTATGTCATCACGCCAAGCCTTTTACAGCATTATGTCACCCGTTATCTTCCCGCCCGTATCGTCGACCGCATCTTCGGCAAGGTACTGGGGCTGCTTCCAGCTTCAAGGGGGTGAACAGGGCAACATGCCCGCAGCCCTAGTATGTCGACACAAGGTCGCAGGGCGTGTCTATCGCCTCTTATTCACATATTATTAAGCATTTTAAGTGGTATCTTAGCGCCAAATAGATTGCGAATTATCTTCTGGAAGGCGGGCATCGTGACAAAGGGCAAAGAAGCAGACGATGGTGAGCAGGTAGGCGCTGTTCGCACCCCAAGCTCCTCACCACCGCTTTTGGCCTATGTGATACAGGCGGTTGGGGCGTTATTCTGCTGCACCATTCTTGCCATCGGCATGAGCTATTCGGCAACGATCATGGTAAGCCATGTGGACCCAGTGCAGCCACCCGCGCCATACACCATGGTTGAATCCGGCGGGACCGGTAACAATTCTGTCCTCTGGCGGCTTAATACCATAACCGGTGAACTGATTGCCTGTCGCAGCTATGGGCCAGCAGGTGTTATTCCGAATGATCCATCGGGTGCCGGGTGCTGGCGTATGGGCATGATCAAATGATCTTACTGGCATCTAGTTAAGGACTCTAAGCGCAAACTGGGCGCTGCCATAGCTGGCGGTGGCAAAAATACTAAGCGACAATGCTGCGCTTCGACCCAGCCAAAGTGCCAGTTGCCTGAGCAGCAGGGCAGAGATGCCAGCAATCGTCAGCTGGCCGAATTCGACACCGACATTAAATGCCAGAATGCTGCCGATCAATTTTCCGGTAGGCAGTCCGATTTCGATCAGGCCACCGGCAAATCCTGATCCGTGAACAAGACCAAACATTATGGTTGCCAGCGGACGCAGCCATGGCCGGATTTCCTGGCTGCCAGCAAGGCCGGTATAACCCCACATCGCAAGCCCAAGGCCCGCAAACATCCAGGGCTGGAAATGACCAAACCCGAAAAGCGAGAATACGCCCAATGACGCCGGAACAATAAGGGTCGGGATACTGGCTGCGCGAATTGAAACTTTTGATTCCAGTAATCCATCCAGCCCGATCAGCATGATCGTAAGGCCGATCATGGATTCTGTCAGATAACCCGGTGGTTGCACCAGTTGCAACGAAATCAGCGCCAACGAAATTGAATGACCAAGCGTAAAACCGCTGATCGCCCAGACCAACCCGCGGGTCAGCCCATAGCAGGCGACCAGCCCAAACAGAAAAAGCATGTGATCTGCACCCAGAAAGATATGAATGAAGCCCAGCGCCAGATATCGCTCAAGTCCGTTCATCCGCGCGGTCAGGTCGGACTGGTCCGATATATCCGCGCCTTCGGCCGTGGGACGCCATGTATTCAGTCCTGCGCCAAAAGCAAATTGCTCGAGTGTCCCGCCATTGACGACGCCGCTGGCCAGGGTGACATGATTGGTCATGACCGATGAAAACAAACCGGCCCGCAATTCGATTTCCGCTCCATCGAGACAGGCATACGTCAACCGCAGACGTTCAAGTCCGCTGCCGGATGTGCCAAGTGATTTTATTTCGGTCCGCCTGCAGGCACCGGCCCTGCTTCGAACACCAATCGCCTGCTCCAGATGCTGCTTGATCGTGGTTTCGGGGCCAAGGCGGGCAATGTCACGTGGTGCCGCCTGTACCAGCAGTTCGACTTTGGGGCCGTTGATTTCGGCAAACAGATAGGACTCCGATGTTTCGTGCCCATCTGCCTTGATGCTGAAAAAAATTGTTGGGATCAGCAATAAAAGTGAACAGAAGGCGCGCAATCCGGTCATGGCTTTGCACCATCAATCTGGGCATGGCGTCTTAGCCGCGCAATATATTCGCCAAGCAGTTGGTCTGAACGCTTGCGTCGATAGTCGGCTTCCACGCCTGATTTGACGGTTGTAAAATCTGGTGGCGCACCGGTTATTTTATTGTTTATGCGACCGAAATAAAATCCACCCGGTGC
>CAISDR010000126.1 GCA_903884125.1 uncultured bacterium | reverse complement strand
GATAGGCAGGCAATGGATGATCGCGGTCCGCTATATTTCCCAATACCTGTTCGGTCGAAAGCGAGGTTTCAACCGCGATATGACGGCGCGCCATTTCCGCCATCAGTCCCGGCGCATCTTTCTCATATGCCACCCCATGCCCGTGTCCGATCCGTTCCGCATGGCCCATGCCGATCGAATCACGAATGTGACTGGTCATGCCTTCGGGCGGAACCTGACCTGGCACCAGTTCACCGGCATGCAGGCTCAGGTGGACATCGGGATAGAGCCGGTGCAGGAAATCAAACATCTTCATGTGTAGTTCAAAATCACCCATGGCGGTGAATTCATCTTCGGGCTGGGCTGGATCCACACCCACCATGCGCCTGTCCTTGGCCGCGAATTCAAAGGCTGCCACCATTTGCGCGAATACGACCTCTTTGGGCTTTGCGCGCAAAACCACGTATAAAAAGCGCGTGGTCACACTACAACCAAGTTGAGGTGCCGGGCCGTCGCATTGGCAAACGCGACGTTGGGTGGCAATGCCCTCGGCCAGATTTTTCGACCCTTCAGCGATGATCGCGTCCATGCCATTGGCAAAAAGCCGGTCACGCTGGGCAGCCAGATCATCAAGCCAGCCAAGCTTTGCCCCCAACGCCATAGCTGCGCCCTGATCAGGCATGATCATGGTTTCGACATATTGAACATTCTGCGCGCCCGCACGATTGGTGGCTTCTGCCAGCATGTCACCAAAATGACCGCGGCTTGCCGCATCAAACGCGCCAAAGGTACGAAAAAAATGATAGTCAGCCGACCGGTCAGTAGCGGTTGGGACAAAATTCCGGATCGACCAGGCGTCAATGACCAGATTGCGAAAATCAAAATCGGTCTGGGCAAGTTTTGCTGGCGGACGATTGGCCAAATCACACGGGCTGTCACCGACTACGAAGGTTATGCGGTCAATACATTTGCCATCAGCCGCTGCCCAATCGATGAAACTTTCGGCATAGATGGCACCTGATAGATGATGATGCAGATCGCCGCCTTTTGGCATGCGGGTCAAAAAATCCAACAGCAGGGTCGGATTGGTTTTGATTTTTTCAAAGGCTGCGGCTGCCTTCTGAGCTGGCGATGACGCAGGTGCTGCCGACGCTGATGCACAAACCGATGCAGCGATCACCGCCATCAGAACATTGGATTTTCCAAAACCGAACATACATTCCCCCGCACTGTTCAATCAGTATCATCCGATTGAAATTCACAAATCGCAAACGACAAAAGACACGCAACCACCGGGTTTCGTCAATCGCAGCCCTTGTCAACGCCGGGCCGGGGGTGCCAAGCTGGTGCTCCTGAAATGCGCCATGAGGAATTTGACATGCCCAAGCCATCCGCTGCATCCCGCACTGCTGTGACAATCGGTGGTTTGATCTGGCTGTCGGCCTCGGGCATCCCAGCCTTTGCGCAAAATGCCCCGCCCAGCCCGCCGGCTCCACCTGCAAATATGGGCCAACCGCCTGTGGCGGGCATGCCGCCAATGGGCCACAAGCCGCCACCCAATGCCTTTGAAGACTGCAAGGGCAAGGCCGAGGGCGCCAGCGTTCAGCACATGACCCCGCAAGGTCAGGTAATGGCCAAATGCATGATGTCGCCGGATGGCATGGTGGCCCGGCCGGATCATCCCCCACCCCCTATGGGTAGCCAGATGCCGGATCATCCGCCTGCCAAATAACGTCTAGTCGAAAAATGGCGCCAGGTGACCGGATCGCCGTTCAGCAATGCGGGCAATCTGGTCAGGCGTAATCCGGCCCATGGACAGATCCGGCAGCTGATCCAGCGGGTGAAAGCCAACCTCGGTCGTCTCGAACGAGGTTGCCAGACTGCCGCCAATTTCTTCGCAGATGAAAAAGACCTTGTGCACGTGAAACAGATAGGGCGGCACGCCATCAATGCGGTCGCGATCCAGATAGCCGACCAGCTTATGCGCTTTGGCAATCAGTCCGCTTTCCTCGCGGATTTCCTTTTCGACGGCTTCGGAAATGCTTAGTCCCACATCGACAAAGCCACCGGGTATGGACCATTTTCCATCCATTGCCTCGCGCACCAGCAAAATCGTGTCATCACGGAAAATGGCGCCACGCACATCAATGCGCGGGGTCTCATAGCCGATCCCCTGCGCCAGAAGGCTGCGCACGGTGTCACCGGGCAGATCCGAACCATCAGCGATCATCTGTGCGGCCAGTTCGCGCAGTTCAAGATAGCGTTCCAGATCAAAATGGCTTTTGGAATAATGAATGCCGGTGCCAGCGATCGCATCAATCTTGCGGATGAATGTCAGCCAGCGATCCTGCATGGGCCTCACCTAAACCGTGGGCGGCACATAGGGCGTAGCGGGGTTTGCCAGCGCCGCCACATCGGCGCGTAACAGATCAATCCCCGTGCCCATTTCTGACGAGGTTGCCCTGAGCAGCGGATAGGCCGCCACATGTTTGCGGCAGGCCGCTTCGGTCTGGGTGATAACCTTTGACAATTCACTGGCGGATATTTTGTCCGACTTGGTCAGGACCAGCTGATAGGACACCGCCGCCTTGTCCAGCCGGGTCATCATTTCGCGGTCATTGGGTTTGAGGCCATGGCGCGAGTCAATCAGCAAGTAAGCGCGCACCAGTTCAGCGCGACCGGTCAAAAACATGTCCACCAGTCTGGTCCAGCGTTTGACCAGTGGCATAGGTGCTTCGGCATAGCCATAACCGGGCAGGTCCACCAGCCGCAGACGCCCCGACAGGTCAAAGTAGTTTATTTCCTGGGTGCGTCCGGGTGTGTTGGACGCCCGCGCAATACCCGTGCGCCCGCACAGGGCGTTGATCAGGCTGGACTTGCCCACATTGGATCGACCGGCAAAGGCAACTTCCGGCGGGCCGGGGGGCGGCAGCCCGTCAAGCGCCACCACACCCTTTAAAAACTGGATCGGCCCCAGCCAGAATTTGCGCGCCGCCTCGATACTGCCGGGATCATGGGCACCGATTTCATCAGGCGTAATCTGAGTCTCGGGCATTATTTGGCAGCAGCCGGCGCACGGCGGCGAAACAGTTCAACCGGCACGCCCATACGGCGCATGATGATGATCTGCTGGATCAGCGATAGCAGATTGTTCCATGTCCAGTAGATTGCCAGACCCGAGGGCACCTGCCCCATGGTGAAGGTCATGACCACCGGCATCATCAGGAATATTTTTTCCTGTGTCGGGTCACCGGGTGGCGGTTGCAGTTTCTGGATCACAAAATAGGACAGGCCCATCAGCAATGGCCAGATGCCGATCATTAAAAAGCTGGGTGGCGTAAAGGGTATAAGCCCGAACAGCGTGAAAACACTGGTGGGATCAGGTGCCGACAGATCATGAATCCAGCCATAAAACGGCGCGTGACGCATTTCAATCGAGACGTAGAGAACTTTATAGAGCGAGAAGAACACCGGGATCTGCAACAGCATGGGCAGACAGCCGGAAATCGGATTGACCTTTTCACGGCTGTACATCGCCATGATTTCCTGCTGCATCTTGGTGCGGTCGTCTTTGTATTTTTCCTGAATCTTCTGCATTTCAGGCTGGATTTTCTTCATCTTGGTCATGGACTCATACGCCCGGTTGGCCAGGGGGAAAAACAGCGCCTTCATAATCACGGTTAAAATCAGGATCGCGATACCGAAATTGCCGACCTGTGCATAGAGTTTGTCCAGACTCCAGAAAATCGGTTTGGTCAGGAAGTAAAACCAGCCCCAGTCAATCGCCCGGTCAAACAGCGCCACATTGCGTTCGCTTTCATACCGGTTGATGGCATCAAACTCTTTTGCCCCGGCAAACAGATGGCTGGTGACTTCGACCGATGCATTGGGCGCTGCCACCCGTGCCGCCATCAGATAATCAGTCTGATAAAGATCGGCACCACCGATCTTGGCATGATTGAAACTGGTGGTGATCGGTTCATCCTGTGGCGGCATCAATGCCGTCAGCCAGTATTTGTCGGTGATCCCAAGCCAGCCGCCAGTGGTTTTGTGCTCAACCCGGCCATCCTTGACGATCTGCGCATATTTCACTTCTTCCAGATGACCATCCAGCACCCCGATCAGACCTTCGAACAATAACCACAGGTCTGCGATATGCGGCGTTCCAAGGCGGGCAATGCGGCCATAGGGGTAAAGACTTGCCCCGTCAGCCGATTTGTTTTCCACCCGGTCGGTGATGGTGAACAGATAATCCCGATCAACTGCAATTTTACGCGTAAAGACAAGGCTGCCGCCGGTTTGGGGATTGGTCGATTCATAGCGCAGGCTGACCGGAGCGTCGGGGGTCAGCGTCGTACCCTCGACCAGTGTCCAGACCGTATCGGGACCGGGCAGCTGGGCGGCAAGGTCGGCCCCGGCTGTCCAGCCGAATTCGGCATAATAGCTGGACTTGTCACCTTTGGGATTGAGCAGCACGATGGCGGGGCTATCGGGATCAATTTTCTCGCGATAGGCAATCAGCTTCAGGTCATCAATGCGTGCACCGGCCAGCGAGAGCGAGCCTTTCAGCTTGGGCGTTTCAATCGCAACCCGCGGGGCATTGGTCAGGATGTCCGATCGGGTCGGGATGGCCAGCTGTGCTGCCTGAACACCGCCGGGTATCGTGCCCGCCGGTGGTGCCGGTGCAAGGGCTGCATCGGGTACACCGGTTGGCGCATTTGCTGCCTCAAGCGCCATCTGCGCTTCACGCTGGGCGGTCAATGCCAGCTGGCGCGGCCGTTCAAAAAGAAAATGCCAGGCCACAAATACGCCGATCGACAAAATCACGGCCAAGATCAGATTGCGATTATCCGGCATTGAGTGCTCAAACTCTTAATTAGATAGGAAAGACTGCGGGTCAGGCACCTGAATTCAGGCATCGCCTTTATGGCGTGCCTCGGGCACCGGGTCAAAGCCCGATCCACCGCCCAGCCACCTTATGGGGTGACAGCGCAAGATACGCAAGAGCGCCAGATATCCCCCATAGACCGGACCATGGCGTTCCAGCGCCACAAGGGCATATTCCGAACAAGTGGGCAGATAGCGGCATTTTGGGCCAAAGGATGGCGATATCAGCCGCCAGGCATGGATCGGCGCTCGGGCCAGCAGCAGGACAAAGCCTCTGATGGCTGTCATTTTCGACCCTCGATCCGGCGCAACGCGGTCTCAAGATCGGCCAGCAGGTCCCCAAAGGGCCGGTCGAGTGTTCCTTCACGGCCGATCAGCACGTAATCGCAGCCTTTTCTGGCCAGCAACGGCATGATCCGGGCCGCCGCCGCCTTTAGCCTGCGCCGGGCGCGGTTGCGGATGACGGCATTGCCCACTTTTTTGGTAACGGTAAAGCCCAGTCGCGCCAGCGGGGGAACCTCATCCACGGCGGGCAGGTCACTGTGCGCCATCTGCAGCACCAGACCGGGCATGGAATAGCGCCTGCCCTTGGCCACACGCAGAAAATCAGCGCGTTTTTTAAGACGCGCTGGCTGATCGTTCGATGATTTGGGGGTGCCGGTCATTGAGGGTACCGGTCATCTGGCCGCCCGATCCGGGTGCTGGTATCCAGCCCCCGGTGGTGCATGTCGGCTAGGCCGACAGCTTGATACGGCCCTTGGCACGGCGACGCGCCAGGATCTTGCGACCATCAGCAGTGGCCATCCGCTTGCGGAAACCATGACGGCGCTTGCGCACAAGACGACTGGGTTGGTAAGTCCGCTTCACAAGCGCTCTCCATGGACAATCGGAACCAAAACTGGTGCCGCAAAAAAAGGGGCACGCGACCCGGATGGGCCCCGCGAGAGGGGGGTGTATAGCCGTGCAACCGGTTCAAGTCAATAACAAGACACCACGAAATTGGCCCGCTTGCGGGACCGACCGCTTCAGTCCGGTCGGCCGACCCCGCCCACGTTGCGGGTCAATCCGGCATGCCAGAGCGGCTCACCTGCTTTATATGCCCCAAACCCACTGGCCCCGATCAACCTGTAGTCCCATGCCCCCGGATTGCGGAACGAAACCGGGGTAATCTGTTCACCCGGACCCAAAGGCTGACCCAGCAATCGGGCACCATCGCCATCCGGGCTGAAATATAAATTGTCCCGATGCCGCGCCGACATGAAGCCATTGGGATTGTCCACGCCCAGATAAATCCTGTGGATCGCAGTCGTAACAAAGACATTACCCGCCACCATCACATTAGAATCTCGATCGCCTTCGCAGCCGTTAAAGCAGATCGACCACAAAAGCGATCTGAACGACCAGAAGTCGTCAGCGGATATATCGGGAATGCGCTGGCGGATGATGGTGTTGTTCATGATTGACAGGTTTGCGATGCCGTTGGTGCCTACAAACTTGTCCACGTCATCGCTGACATTATAGGCAATTTCCACATCATGGGTATTACCGGCGATTTCCAGAAAGCCGCCCTTGGTATTGCGCGAGATATTGTGATGAACATTGGTGTGATGGGCATCAAAGGCCTGATCCTCGCCATCAAGTTCAACTGCTGCCCCGTCATCCACATAGGCCCCGCCATAATAGCCGATATTTTCAATACGGTTATATGCAACCTCGTTATGCGGCCCGACGACGGCAATGGCGATGGCTCCCCAGTATTCAGTGATTTTCGAGGCGTCATGCAGATAATTGTTCAGCGCCTTTGAATATTGCCCGCGCAGGCGAATGCCAATCGGCGTGTTCACGAATTCGCAGTTTCGCACCACCACATAGGAAGCATCCCGGTCGACAAATACCGCAGCCATTTCAGTCACCAGTTTGTGCTGGTGGCTTTCCTTCCAGCCAAGCGGTGGATCATCGGGCGGCGGGGTGGGCGTATCATAAAGGTACAGGTTTTCCACCACCACATGGGCGCCATAGACCGACACGATGCGTCCCTTTTCCAGACCAAAGCGCGGGTTAAGAAGACGCGGTGCCGTCCCGGCACCATAGGCGGTGACGATAATCGGCTGCTGGCTGCTGCCCGACGCCCTTATCACCAGCGCACCGGTAAAATTCATGCCCCGCGCGAATAAAATGCGGTCGCCGGGATTTGGGTTCAGGGCATTGATCCGCGCAATGGTGCGAAACGGCCGGGATTTTGAACCCGGCCCGGAATCCGTGCCCGAAGTTGGGTGAACGTAATAGTCAGCAGCCAGAACCGGCAATGGCGCCAGCCAGAAAATGCCCGATAACAGGGCGATGACAGATCCGGCGCGAACGATCCTTTGGCATGCCATGGGCGGCCCTCTGACTTTCAGTATTGAAACAGGGCAACGGTGATCTAACTTGACCGTGGCGTCCAGTGGTTGACGCGTAGGTCCATCGCCCCCTCTTGGCCGATCCGGTTTGGGCCATTAAGGTGGCGGGTATTCGGCAACCAGCCAATTGCATCCAACCTGCAAGGAGTGCCCCGTGGGACAGTTCGGGATCGGTCAGTCTGTGCGACGCAAAGAAGACACACGGTTTATCACCGGCAAGGGGTCTTATCAGGATGATGTGAATCTGGACGGGCAGGCCTATGCGGTCTTTCATCGCTCGCCCCATGCCCATGCCCGTATCAGGTCCATCGACCTTGGCGCGGCCAGATCAATGCCGGGCGTGCTTGCAATTTATAACGGCGCTGATGTTGTGGCCGCCAATATCCCGCCCATTGTCTGTGCCGTACCGCTGAAAAACCGCGACGGGTCGGATTTCTTCAATCCCGGCCGCCCCCATCTGGCCACCGACCGCGTGCGTCATGTGGGCGACGGGGTCGCAATGGTTGTGGCTGAAACCCTGGCCCAGGCGCGTGATGCGTCCGATGCGATCGAAGTTGAGTACGAAATTCTGGGCGCTGTCGTTGATCCGATTGCCGCTGCCGGGAGTACGGCACCCAGACTTTATGAAAATGCGGCTTCGAATGTGGCATTGGACTGGGGCTTTGGCGACGAGGCCGCAACCAATGAGGCATTTGCCAAAGCAGCCCGCATCGTCTCCATGGACCTGAATATCAACCGTATCGTGGTGGCATCGATTGAACCGCGTGGGGTATTAGCAGAATTCGATCCCGCAACCGAACGCTTTACCGTTTATCTGGGCACCCAGGGCGTGTTCGCGGCCAAGCGGAATATTGCCCATCATCTGGGGGTCAAATCCGACCGGGTGCGGGTGATAACCGGTGACGTTGGCGGCAGTTTCGGGATGAAGGGCTTTGACTTCCCTGAAAATACGCTGGTGCCATGGGCTGCAAAGCAGCTGGGCCGTCCGGTGAAATGGGCGAGCGACCGGCAGGAAGCCTTTCTGACCGATACACAGGGCCGCGAGGCGCGTATTTCCGCTGAACTGGCACTGGACAAGGACAACCGGTTCATCGGCGTGCGCGCGCATAGCCATGCCAATGTCGGCGCCTATCTGTCGTTCTTCTCGCTGTTCATTCCAACGCTGGCCGGATTCAGGCTGATGACGGGGGCCTATCGGATTCCGGCCGCTTATGTGACCGTCAAGGCGGTTTTGACCAATACGGTCTGGATTGATGCCTATCGTGGAGCTGGCAGGCCGGAAACGTCCTATATTCTGGAACGGCTCGTGGATAAGGCCGGACGCGAGACAGGTCTGGGACCAGTTGAAATCCGCCGCCTGAATTTCATCCCGCCATCGGCCATGCCCTATGCGACGCCGATGATGGTCACCTATGACAGCGGTGATTTCAGTTCAACGCTTGGTGTTGCCCTTGCCCGTGCCGACTGGGCGGGTGCCGAAGCACGCAAGGCACAGGCAAAGGCACGTGGCAAATTATATGGCCGCGGTCTGTCCTATTATCTGGAAGTAACTGCCAACGGGCCGCAGGAGGCAGCGGACATCAAATTCACCGACGATGGACGCGTGACCATGTCCATCGGGGCCGGACCATCAGGTCAGGGCCATGAAACCGCCTTTGCCCAGATTCTGGAAGACCGGCTGGGCCTGCCCTTTGACAAGATCGATTTCAAATGGGGCGACAGCGACGGGTTGACCATGGGCTCGGGGACGGGCGGGGCCAAAACCCTGATGCTGGCGGGTACCGCCCTGTTTGATGTGGCTGAAAAAATCATTGCCAAGGGCAAGCTGCTGGCAGGCCATGTGCTGGAAGCATCGGCATCTGACATTGCCTTTAAGGACGGGGTGTTTTCGATTGTCGGCACTGACCGGCGCATTGACATCATGGACCTGGCAGCCAAAGCCAGATCGCTGGGCGATTTGCCGGATGACGTCCCGGCAAGTCTTGATGACATCGGCAAGTCCACCACCAGCGCCAATACCTTCCCCAATGGGGCACATATTGTCGAAGTGGAAATCGATCCCGATACAGGTTCGACACAGGTGAAAAAATACACGGTGATCGACGATTTCGGTCTGGTGCTCAATCCGATGATCGTCAAGGGTCAGGCCCATGGCGGCATCGCCCAGGGCATTGGGCAGGCCCTGCTGGAAGATGCGGCCTATGATCCCGATTCCGGTCAGATTCTGGCCGGATCATTCAGCGATTATGCGATGCCGCATGCCGACAACATGCCGCGTTTCGATCTGGATTTTAACAACACGCCATGCACCACCAATGTCATGGGCATCAAGGGTGCAGGCGAAGCAGGATCCGTCGGCGCACTGGCCGCTGTGATGAATGCTGTTGGTGACGCGCTGTTACCCGCCGGTGTTGCACATATGGACATGCCGGCAACACCGCGCCGTGTCTGGGAGGCGCTGGCTGCTGCCCGCAGTTGATCTGTCGCTTGCAAAAAAAAGGCCGGATCGGGAATACCTGATCCGGCCTTTTTTCATTCTGATGCCTGACAATCAGCCAAGCAGGTGTTTGATCGCGTCAGCTTCTTCCAGAAGTTCCTTATGGGTGACGGCAATCCGCGCCTTGGTGGCATCATCCTGGGCCAGACCCTGAACGATGGAATATTTGCCATTGGCGCAGGTGACCGGATAGCCGAACACGATGCCCGGCGGAATGCCATATGAACCGTCCGAAGGAATGCCCATGGACACCCATTCGCCCGGAGCGGTTCCCGCAACCCAGTCGCGAACGTGATCAATGGCAGCATTGGCGGCCGAGGCGGCAGACGACAGGCCGCGGGCATCGATGATTGCCGCACCGCGCTTTTGCACCGTCGGGATAAAGACATTATCGCGCCAGTCCACATCGGCCAGAGCCCCGGCGGTTTTGGCGCCGGTCAGTTCCACATGGGAAATATCGGGCACCTGTGTTGCCGAATGGTTGCCCCAGATCACAACCTTTTTCACGCCGGCCACATCGGTGCCTGCACGTTTGGCAACCTGTGCGACCGCGCGGTTATGATCCAGCCGCATCATGGCCGTGAAATTCTGCGGATTGAGATCGGGGGCGCTTTTAAGCGCGATCAGGCTGTTGGTATTGGCCGGATTGCCAACGACCAGCACTTTGACATCGCGGCTGGCCGCTTCATTCAGCGCCCGACCCTGAACGGTGAAAATCGCGCCATTGGCTTCCAGCAGATCCTTGCGTTCCATGCCCGGACCACGCGGGCGTGCACCCACCAACAAGGCCACATCCGCGTCCTTGAACGCAACTTTGGGATCATCGGTTGCAACCACATCCGAAAGCAGCGGGAAGGCGCAGTCTTCCAGTTCCATGATCACGCCCGCCAGCGCCTTCTGGGCTTTGGGATCGGGGATTTCCAGCAATTGCAGGATGACCTTGGTATCCGGGCCTAACATGGCCCCGCTGGCAATGCGAAACAAAAGGCTATAGCCGATCTGACCCGCAGCGCCGGTAATCGCAACCCGCATCGTTTTCTGGCCCATGTGAACCCCCTGATATTTCCAAATGACGTGTGAAGATGGCAATTTGCGCGCCCATTGGCCATCTGCGACCCATGACTGTCAAGTCGTCAGCATAGGCAAGATTGACGCGCCCGATCAGCGCCCGTAGCGCGGCCGGACAAGTGGGCTCAGACCAGTGGCGATTACCCAGGCTGCGATGCCATATAACAGCGTTTGTATGACCAGCCGCGGCCCGCCCTGTGCCGGATCAAGCCCATAGGTCAGGGCATTGAACAGTATCGAATATAGTGCAGCACCCAGAACCGCATCCGCTGGACCGGAACTATAGCCGATGAAACCGCGCCAGGCCATGAACTCAGCCACGGGCATCGCGATGATGAAGGCAATGGTCACTTGCGTCGGCGGCAGGGGCGAGACAGTGAACATGGGTCCGAATTTGACCAGAACAAAGCCCAGAGCGCTTCCCACCAGCAGCCAGGCGATCAGGGCTGTCAGCGCAGCCGGGGACCGGCCCAGGACCCTGCCCGCCATCATGGACATAGGCCACGACAAAATCAGGATCAGATGACCGGGGGTCAGCCAGTAACCCGGCTGCCATTGCCAGTATTGATCTGGAAACAGGTCGAGGAAGGTGATGGGGCTGGCGTCAATGAAGCTTACGGGCGCTATGGCCGAGCCGAAATAGGCTAATATCAGGATTGCAATCTTTGTGATTACAAACGCCACCCCAAGCGAGATGCTTACCAATGAGGTGCGGCGGGTGGGCGCATGACGGTTCATGGGCCCTGCCGCTCAAATCAGCGCATCGAAATGGGACCGCGCCTTATGGCCGTCCCATTGAAACATCGATTCAGGCCGCGACGGCAGCGGTTGCCGTTGCATCCCGGCGCTTGGCAATCTGGCGCTTTAACTTGACCATGCGGGCGGAAAGCAGGTCATCGCCCACTTTCAGCAGATACTGGTCAAGGCCACCATTATGGTCGACGCTTTTCAGGCCGTGGGCTGAAACCCGAACCCGGACCGAACGACCCAGAAGGTCGGAAATCAGGGTAACTTCGTTCAGATTCGGCAGAAAACGCCGACGCGTTTTATTATTGGCGTGACTGACATTGTTGCCAGACTGAACGCCTTTACCGGTTAATTCGCAGCGCCGCGACATGGCGAGCCTCATTCAAAGATGTAGGTCATGGGGTAATCCCACGGAGCGGGGACGTATAATGGTCACGGGCCCGGACGTCAACTATTAAGAGCTTTGGGCCACTGGCCTCCGACCCGGTACCAAAACCCGGCCGGTTTTGAAAGGCTAGGGCAACTTCCGGACCCGACGGCCACATTGGCCGGTCAATTGTGCCACATGGACCACTTCTTGAATTGGCAGATGAACTATGTTTCTGTTTGACTATAAGTTTACTGGGTAATGCTTTTCTAAACGCCCGGTAATATTAAACAATCAAATGGCCATCCCAGTTTCAGAAACGTTCAAAATGCGGTTGGAATTAATATGAGTTCCGGAGCGATTAATAAAAAGCGCAAGCCGCCGTCATCAATGCTCAGCCATATTATTGGCAGCTCATCGCAATCTGGCCTGAAATTAGTAAATATTCTTCATGACGGCGAACAGCTTTTCGATACCAAAACATTGAATTCATCAATCATTTTTAAATATCCAAGTGCGGCACTTGAGCCAGAATCGGCGGGCGATTTTCTGAATACCCAGGTGAATTATGACGACGATGGGGTTGTTGAAGAATCTCGTCCGGTGGAGACTGGTATATTCCTGCCCTATGACCGTCAGGATCTATGGCGTGGCGGGCATGCCGTTTATTTGCGCAAGCCGGGATTTGAAGAAGCATTGATCCGGCATGCCGGCCTGACAGTGGAAGATTGGGAAAATTCGACCCAAAAGGATGTTCAGATCCTTCGTGCGATTGATGGCATTCCCTCTCTGGATGCTTTTTTGCTCAAGCAGGCGCTGGCAGCGTGGATGAAGCCCGAGATCGCCAAGATATTCAATATTTCCGAGGCCGAGGAAAATGCCATCAAGGCATTGTTATACAAGGCACTCAATCCGATTTTAGCCAAAGCCATGAAATCCGAGTCAAACTCTGACGGCATTCGGGAACGGATGATGGCGGCCATCTGGAATCCTGATCTGCCCGAAGCGCGTCATTTTATTGCAGCTTTCGGTCTTCAGCCCGAAACCTCGCGCGATGTGTTTGAAGCCTGGCGCGGGATCACGTTTTATCAGTGGCAGATCAAACGGCAGTATCCGGCTCTGGCGCAAACGATTTCATGGCTTCAGGGCAAAGGTTCCCTGCCATATGATTTGCGTAATTCCGATCCTCGCCTTGAACAGCTAAAGATGTTCAGGACGAATATCACAAATCAGGTCAAGGACATTTCAAAAAAAGCCAAGAGCATTTTTGACAAATACGAGGAATGCTACAAATCCTTTGTGGACAAGGATGATCCGACGAAGTTTCGTCAATTTCTGGAAAAAGCACAGAAAAATTTCTGGTTCCTGGGATTTTCGATCAGCGCGATCTGCAACCTGAACTTTACATGCAGTTCGGTTGGCGGCGGAAGCGCCACTGCCAGTTCAAATTTCGACCAGTTGATGGAAATGTTCTACCGGATGAACCTGTGCGTTTCCAAAAGCCTGCCGGACACGGATTCATTCTGAGCCAGCAGAGATTACGGCGATCACATGCCGAGCGTGCGTGTGCAGCCTAGCCTGCCTTCGATGCCTCGCGCGTGCAATTGATAAATTTCGCTTTCTGCAACAGCGCGGGTGTCAGTTTGGCATCGGTCAGATCGCAATTGGTAAAAACGGCGCCATCGAAATTTGACGCCACGCCATCCGCATGACCCTTGACCGCCAGGGGCAGGAAATCGGCACCGGCAAACGAACAGAATTCAAAACTGGCACCGGCAAAGCGGATGCCGCGCAAATCCGCATTCGCAAAATTGCAATAACTGGCTCTTGTGTTCGAAAAATCGCTGACAGCCAATACTGCTTCATTGAACAGGCACGCTCGCAGTTCCGCTGCATTAAAATTCAACGCTGCCAGCGTACGGTAACGAAAATCGCCGCCTTTCAGATTAGCTTTGGCAAAATTGGCTTTGATGCCGGATGCACTTTTTGACCACACCCAGGCTTCATGGTCGCGCAGCACATCCTTGATCTTTTCCTGGCCTTTGACGAACTCCTCAAACGCCGGATTGCCGGCCAAGACCTTGCGGGTTTCGTCATCCATCGAGAATGTGGCACCATCGAGCTTTACATTGGCCAGTACCGCGCCTTCGAACCTTGCACCAGTCAGATTGACGCCGGACATGTCCGCGCCCGACAGGTTAGCATTGGACAGATTGACACCTTCCAGATTTGCATTGGCGAATTTTGCACCCGGCATATTAGCGCCTGTCAGATCAGCGCCGGTGAAATTCGAATTTGAAAAATCGGTCGAATAGGCCTGGGATGCACCATTTTTGAAGCTGATTGAATAATCACCGTCAGCACTGAAATTGAAAAATGCTTCTGCGCCGCGGGCACCAGCCATCTTTGCTTCCGACATATTTGAATGCACGATTGACACCGCGCGCATATCCGCCTTGTTGAAGTCACAGCCGGAAAGATTGCAATGAGCAAAGACCGTGGACGATAACTTTGCACCGACAAAATTGGCACCGGCAAACGAGGAAAAAGAAAAGCTACAGCTGGCGAATTCACCCCGTTCGAACCTGAATTTTTCGACGATCACACGGGTCAGTTCAATATCCCGCATATAAAATGGTGCCCCGCCACGCCCCATCAGATAATTGGCATGCGCGATCAACTGTTCGCGAAATTGCTGAATTTTGGTGCCGGTTGCCTGTTGGGTATTTTCGGACATTTACAACTCTACAAATGGGGGGCAGCTTTTGACCGCAAACGCCAATTTATCGGGATGTGGTTCAGTTATGCAAGGCAGCACGCGCTGCCAGTCGCGGTGTCATCCGCCCTTCGGCGACAGCACGCTCAAGATCGTGCAACTGCGCCTGCCTGCCGGGCTGGTTTAGAAACTGATCCATAAGGCCATACTGAATCTCAGACCTTAGGGCTGCCAGATTCTGGGCAGCCCGAAGTCGGATGAAATCCCCGCTTGCTTCAAGTGCAAGACGAAAGGCTGTGAAAGCGCCAGAAACATCATCCAGACCCATACCTGTTATGGCCGATGTGATGATCACCCGTGTTGACCACGCCGGATATTTAGGACGCGCCAGATGAAGGGCTGCCATAAGGTCAGCCGCTGCATGCCGGGCAGGACCGGCAAGCTCGCCATCGGCCTTGGTGACCACAATCAGATCAGCCAGTTCCATGATCCCACGTTTTATCCCTTGTAATTCATCCCCGGCTGCTGGGCCCGCAAGAAGCATAAAAAGATCAACCAGGTCCGCCACTGCCACTTCAGACTGCCCGACGCCAACTGTCTCAACCAGCACCCGATCAAATCCCGCAGCCTCAACCAGGGCGATGGCTTCGCGGGTACGCCGGGCAACACCACCCAAAGTGCCCCCCGATGGGGTTGGCCGTATAAAGGCATCGGGCGCACGCACCAAATGTTCCATGCGGGTTTTATCGCCCAGTATGGAACCGCCAGTGCGCGTGCTGGATGGGTCGACTGCCAGTACCGCCACCTTGTATCCCTGTGCGATCAGATGCAGACCCAATGCTTCGATAAAGGTTGATTTGCCGACGCCGGGGGCGCCCGAAATGCCGATGCGTGTTGCCCTGCCCGGATCAGACGGCAGCGCCGCCAACAGTGCATCCGCACGGTCGCGATGATCCGGCCGCGTGGATTCCACCAGCGTGATGGCCTGCGCCAGGGCACGCCTGTCACCAGCGCCGATCAGCGCCATCCAGTGGATTGGATCATGGAACATTTGCGGCATGTATGCCATCCAGCGGACTTAAATCATCTAGAGTGTGGGGGGGCCTTTTACCTGAACACCACCCTTGATCACAACGTTTACTGTTTCCAATGCGCGCACATCATTCAGCGGATCGCCAGATACCCCGATAATGTCGCCAAAGCGTCCGGGGGCAATCTGGCCCACGTCTGCTGAACCGGCCCCTTTGACAGTGCCCAGCATTTCAGCGGCATTGACGGTTGCTGCGCGAATGGCCTGAATGGGCGTCATGCCATATTTGACCATATAAGCGAATTGCCTGGCGTTATCGCCGTGGGGATAGACACCGGCATCGGTGCCAAAAATCATCTTGACCCCTGCCTTGACGCCACGGGCGAAACTGTCGCGCTGGGCCTGACCGATCATGCGTTCCTTTTCCAACGATTCAGGCAGAATGCCGACCTTGGCCCCTTCACCTAGAATGTAATCGTCGTTGTAGATATCCATCGACAAAGCCGCGCCTTTTGCCTTGGCGATTTTAATGCCTTCGTCATCGATCAGGCTGGCGTGTTCGATTGTATCAACCCCGGCAATAAGTGCAGCCTTGATCCCTTCGGTGCCATGGGCATGGGCTGCAACTTTCATTCCCAGCCGGTGGGCTGCCGTGACAATTGCTGCAAATTCTTCCGGGTCCAGTTGCTGGCCGCCAACGCTGTCACCTTTTGACAAAACCCCGCCTGTCGCGCAGATCTTGATCAGGTCAGCGCCATATTTTGCCTGCCTGCGGACCTTGGCCACCAGCGCCCAGGGACCATCGGCCACAGATTTTGATGTCTGTTCATATTCCGCTGGCAGTAGGTTTTTGTCACAATGCCCGCCTGTTGCCCCCAACGGCTCACCGGCTGCCGCAATCCTTGGTCCTTCGATCTTGCCGCCATTGATGGCCTTGCGCAGTGCGACATCGGTATAGGACGGTGCACCCACATTGCGAACCGTGGTGAACCCGGCCATCAGCGTGGTGCGAGCATTTTTGACACCTTCAATCGCTGAATCCGGCACCGAGGCTTCAAGGCCTGCATAGCCATGTACCTTTGCATCAGACGTAAGATGCACATGCATGTCGATCAGTCCCGGCAGCAGGGTCATGCCCGGCAGGGCGATCACCCGGGCATCCTTTGGCGGTGCAAGGTCTCGGGTCGTGCCGACCCTGATGATGCGTTCGCCTTCGATCAGGATGGCCGGGCTGGAAATATACCCACCTCCGATGACATCAACCATGCGATCAGCCGTGACATAGGTAAGCGGCTTTGGCGCGCTGTCAGCGGCCATTATAAGGACCGAGCCAACTGCAATGGCAGCCAGTCCCGTAACCACACGGTGAGATTTTCGCATCATGGCCCCCGTTAAGCTTAAAGGATCGTTGGTTCTAGACTAGGGGGGCGGGACCGGATTGGGAAGCGGCCCTGCGACCGGGACATAAAAGCCCGTGGGCACACAGGTCCAAAGATCCATTCGGGCCATTCTTCTGCCCTGTCTGATTAAGGCAAAGTGGCAGACCCTGACGCTTTGCCAAAAGCTGGGGCACGCCGGACCCGTTGAGGATCAGCGCAAAAACAGCCAGGGTCTGGGCAAATGATTTGACCATAAGCGACCCTAGGCCAGTGCGCGGCTGGTCTTCCTTGACCCAGGTCAAGAACAGCGAATATCAGCGTTTCAGGCTGTAGGGATGGCTAGCCGACCAGCGGTCGATGAAACCGTTCAGTTCATCATCCAGCTTTTCAGGCAGCATGATGTCGATGCGGGCATAAAGATCGCCGCGACCGCCTTTGGGTTTGGGCCAGCCCTTGGACTTCAGGCGCAGAATTTTGCCCCCGCTGGAGCCAGGTGGAATTGTCAGCGTTACCGGTCCGTCCAGGGTCTGCACCTCGATCTTGGCGCCTTTGACCGCCTCGACCAGCGTTATGCCCAGATCCATGTGCACATCATCGCCTTCGAGCCGGTAGGGACCAATGGGGTTCAGGTTGATTTCGACCAGTCCGTCGCCCGCGGGTGCACCGCCTGTCCCAGCTTCGCCCTGTCCGCGCAGACGGATTACATGGCCATCGCGAACACCGGGTGGAATTTTCACATCCAATACCCGGCCATCCTTTAGTCGCAGCCGTGTTGTGGTCCCGCTATGGGCGTCCTTGAGATCAAGTACCAGGCGATAGCTGACATCATCACCGGCTTTGGCAAAAACCCGATTGCGGGCCGCACGCATGGATTCCATCAGATCCGACAGGATATCATCCCGCGACTGCCCACCGGCCCCATTGCCATTGGGTCCGCGCCCGCCGCCAGCCCCGCCGCCTGCCCCGCCGCCTGCCCCCATGTCGCCACCAAATCCGGCGCCAAATCCAGCACCCTTATTGGCACCGGGCGGCGGGCGGCGCACAAAGACATTGCCATCGGCGTCAATTTCACCCCGGTCATAGCGGGCGCGCTTTTCATCATCCGACAAAAGATCATAGGCGGCGGAAACTTCCTTGAACCGCAATTCAACTGCCTTGTCGCCGGGATGCAGATCAGGGTGCAGCTTCTTCGCCAACTTGCGATAGGCGCTTTTAAGTTCTGCCGGGGTTGCAGTCCGCGCTACTCCCAGAACTTTGTACGGATCGCCAGCGGCCAAAATTTAACTCCCTGAAGCCCGAATCGCAAATGGTGGCACAAATTATACGCCTATATAGGCCTAATCCCGCCGAATTGGATATGCCGCCCCGGTGTCACGGGGGTGTACATCATTCGTTAACCATTTGAGAATAGTTTATGTTTTACATCACATTTTTCAGTTATCCTATTGATCTTTAGATGATTCGAGCCGTTACCCGAACCGGGTACAGGCGTGAGGGCGAATGATGCGTGACCTAAAAAACTGGTTGGGAATATGCGTCCTTTTGACCGCCAGCCAAAATATCTCGACCATTCCGGCGGCAGCGGGTGATAACCTTTATGTCCGTGTATCGGGCGGCGTGTCGAATACCGACAAACTGTCGACGCTGAGTTCCAATCCCACCGATGTTCTAAGCGGCAAGTCCGACAAGACGGGCGTGTTTGATCTGGGCGTTGGTTTTGTACCGAGTTTCAAGTTTTCGCTGATCAATTTCAGGACCGAGGCAACTTTCAGCATGCGGCCTGATCTGAAATTCGTGACCCAGTCGGTTGCCGCAGGCAAGACGTCCACCACGGACGTGGCCGGTCAGCAATATACAGCTACCGGCAATCTTTATCTGGACCTTGGCAAACTGCCGATCTTTATGCCCTATCTGGGTGCTGGTGCCGGATTTGCCCATACCGAATTGACCCAGAGCCAGACCAATTTCGCCTGGAATGTGATGTTGGGCGCATCGGCAAAAATCCTGCCTATGACATCGGCGGACCTGATGCTGCGCCATGTGGATACCGGCCAGCTGAAGGGACGGACCCTGACGACCGGTGGCACCAGCACGCTGAATTATTCGTCCAACAGTTCTGCAAATGAATTGTTGCTGGGGCTGAAATTCGGATTTTAATCCGATCAGCTTACCCCTTGGTCTTCTGGGCCATGATCGCCCAGATTCCAGCGCCACTGCCAGTCTGTGTCTTGCAGGCGACCAGTTCGGCTGATTTTACACCCACGACCTGAACAAATGTCCGACACTGGGCGGATTTGGCCATGCGCCGCAGGGGCTGCGGGGTGATGGTCCCAGTCATTGCATCGCCTGCACCATTCCAACTCCAGGGCATGGCCCGACCCGAAGGACCGGTTTCAAGCGTCCGTTCCGTGGCCTGTGCCAAAGCGCTGGCCGCATTGACTGACAGGCCTGTACGCAAACCCGGTGCCACCAGTGCTTCGATTCGCGCCAGATCGGCGGCATTTGGCAGCGCGGACTGAGACACGGGTAAAGACACCGGCGTATTTGGCGCAGCCAATGGCGGCGGGGTAACCGGGATGGCTGCGGGCGGGCGCTCGATAATCTGGGCAGGCGGCGGCGTCCTCGCGCCGCAGCCCGCCAGCGCAAGACCGGCCATTGTAACGATTGAGGCCATTGCAGGCGCCTTTGCCAACCCGCTGGGTTTTCTGTGTCCTGGCGCCTTTATCATTTCAATCCTTTCAAACCCGCCTGCCTTACCGGTTCCATATTGCCCGAGCCTGATCATCAAAATCAAACGTCCCGGATCAGCCATTGGCGCGTCATCATGAGACGATGACCTTTGGCGGGCTTCCTGCTATTGAAACGCATCGGTCATTGCAGAATTGTTCGCCTGCGCTATTGCCCGATGAAGATGATTTTCAGTGAATAGAGGTGTGCATTGTCCCCTGATCCAGCCAGCCCGCAACTGGACCCGAGCCTTTATGATGAACCCTTTGCGCTGTTTGCGCGCTGGTTTGCGCTGGCTGAAACCAACGAGATCAATGATCCATCAGCCATGGCGGTCGCCTCGGTCGATCCGGATGGCCTGCCCAATGTGCGCATGTTGCTGATGAAGGGCCATGATGCCGATGGCTTTGTGTTTTTTACCAATTTTGAAAGCACAAAGGGCCGCGAATTTTTGGCCAATCCAAAGGCGGCCGTCAATTTTCACTGGAAATCCCTGCGCCGTCAGGTTCGGGCACGCGGGCCGCTGGAACAGGTAAGCCGGGTTGAAGCTGACAACTATTTTCATTCCCGCCCACGCCAGAGCCAGATCGGTGCCTGGGGCTCGGATCAGTCCCGGCCCATCGACAGTCGCGAGGCATTGATTGCCCGTGTCAGCACATTTGAGGCAAAATTTGGCGATGGTCCCATTCCGCGTCCGCCCCACTGGTCCGGCTTTCGATTGCGCCCGACCCAGATTGAATTCTGGCAGGATGGTGCCTTTCGGCTGCATGACCGGTTTGAATTCACCCGACCTGATCCAAATTCCGCGGTCTGGACCCGCGTGCGGCTGTCGCCATAAGTCCGGATAGGATTGCCAGATGATAAACCGGGTCGATGCCAATCGCCTGATGCAACGCGCAACCCAGGCGTCTGTTATGGTCGCCATCATTCTGGTGGCGCTAAAGGCCTATGCCTATTTCATATCTGACAGTCTGGCGATGTTGGCATCGCTGCTGGATTCGAGCCTTGATTTTCTGGCCTCGGGCGTAAACCT
>CAISDR010000125.1 GCA_903884125.1 uncultured bacterium | reverse complement strand
GTCTGGCTCATGACGTTGGTTTCCCCATTGAAGTCGCAGGCAATTATAGTGATTTGCCCGTCATTGATCGCCCAAAATCGTTGTGCAATGCACAAAGACGGAGAATAATGTGGAAATGCACGACTTTTCCAGAGGGAAGTTGGGGCTGAATAAAGATCGATGGGGAGCCTTGCAAAATGACAACAGCGCCAAAGCCGGAACGCGACAAACCCTGGATTTTCCGCACCTATGCCGGTCATTCAACCGCCACGGCGTCCAACGCATTGTTCAAACATAACCTTTCGCAGGGCCAGACCGGCCTGTCGGTGGCGTTTGATCTGCCAACACAGACCGGCTATGACGCCGATCACGTGCTGGCACGTGGTGAAGTGGGCAAGGTGGGCGTCCCCATTTCGCATCTGGGTGATATGCGCGCCTTATTTGATGGCATTCCGCTGGCTTCGATGAACACATCGATGACAATCAATGCAACGGCCGCCTGGTTATTGGCCCTTTATATTGCGGTCGCCGATGAACAGGGTGCCCCCCGTCCCTCCCTTACCGGCACGGTTCAGAACGATATCATCAAGGAATACCTGTCACGCGGAACCTATATATTTCCACCCGGCCCCAGTCTGAAACTGATCACGGATGTCATCGCATTTACCCAAGTGGAAATGCCAAAGTGGAACCCCACAAATATCTGTTCATATCATTTGCAGGAAGCGGGTGCCGAACCTGAAGAGGAACTGGCGTTTGCATTGGCCACAGCGATTGCGGTTTTGGAAAACGTGCAAAAATCCGGACAGGTTTCTGCTGACAAGTTTGGCCAGGTAGTCGGATCGATTTCCTTTTTTGTAAATGCCGGAATCCGCTTCATCACTGAGTTGTGCAAGATGCGGGCATTCGTCGAATTATGGGACGAAATCACCCGCGACCGTTTTGGCGTTACCGACGCGAAACAAAGGCGGTTTCGCTATGGGGTACAGGTAAACTCATTAGGCCTCACCGAACAGCAGCCGGAAAATAATGTCTATCGTATCCTGATTGAAATGCTGGCGGTGGTATTGTCAAAAGATGCCCGCGCCCGTGCGGTTCAACTGCCAGCCTGGAACGAAGCCCTGGGGCTGCCGCGTCCGTTTGATCAACAATGGTCGCTGCGTTTGCAGCAGATTGTCGCTTATGAAACCGACCTGCTGGAATATGAAGACCTGTTCAATGGCTCACCGGTTGTTGCCGCCAAGGTCGCAGCACTTAAAGTCGGTGCGCTTTCTGAACTGGCGCGGATCGAACAGCTGGGCGGTGCGGTGGCAGCGATTGAAAGCGGCTATATGAAGTCGCGGCTGGTTGAAAGCAACTCAAGACGTCTTGCTGCCGTCGAAACCGGTGCACAGACGGTCATCGGTGTAAATGCATTCACCGAAACAGTACCTTCACCGCTTTCTGCCGGTGAAGACAAGATACAGACCGTCGATCCCGGCGTTGAAGCCGATCAGATCGCCCGCCTGATTGCCTGGCGCGCGGCACGCGACACTAATGCGGCAATGGACGCACTGGCGCAGCTTGAGGCTGCCGCACGTTCAGGCGAAAACATCATGCCAGCTTCCATTCGGGCTGCAAAAGCAGGTGTAACAACAGGCGAATGGAGTGCGGCATTGCGCCGGGTATTCGGTGAATATCGCGCACCAACCGGTGTTGGTCGGTCAACCAGTATCGGCACATCCCAGGAATTGGACAAGGTCCGGGCAGCCGTTGAAGCTGCATCCGCCAAGCTGGGACGGCGTTTGAAAATCCTCATCGGAAAGCCTGGCCTTGATGGCCATTCAAATGGTGCCGAGCAGATCGCCGTGCGCGCACGCGATAGCGGATTTGAAGTGGTCTATGAAGGTATCAGGCTCACACCGGCAGAAATCGTCAATGCTGCCCTGGAAGAAGGCGTGCACGTGATCGGGCTTTCCATCCTGTCCGGATCGCACGTCGCATTGGTAAGTGATGTGATGAAGCGGATGACCGATGCAGGACTTTCAGATATTCCCGTCATTGTCGGCGGGATTATCCCGCCCGAGGACGAGCGGGTATTGAAGGCATCCGGTGTGGCGGCGGTGTTTACGCCAAAGGACTATCAGATCAATGACATCATGGCGCGTATTGTGGAACTTGTCGCGGCGCCCCGAAATCGTGCGGCATAATTCGACTCTAACCGGAACTACAAGCCAATCAGACCCAGTAGAAATGCGCGCACGACGACTTGTATCCGGCTCTGGGAATTGAATTTACGCTTTGCATTCTCAATGTGAAAATGCACCGTACTTTCAGAAATTTCCAGTATCTGGGAAATTTCCCAGTCGGATTTTCCCTTGGCGACCCATCGCAGGCAGTCCAGTTCCCGCCGCGTCAACCGCATTTCATCGCTATAGACCACGTCAGGGGTGATCTTGCGCAAATCCCAGATGCGTTGAAATAGCGGAATTGCCAGTGACTGAATGGCAATGTCGATCCAGGGTTCATCTGGAATGGAACGTGTTCCTGCAACGGATACCGCACCCATATATCCACCGATCCCGAAAACCGGCACAACCATCCCATCAACCAGTCCGAACCGGGCGGCAGATTCAAGCACGCTATTGGCTTTCACATCAGCACTCTCATTGTAAATCTGCCTGTTTCTCCAACGAGTAATGCGTCCCGTGCGCAACATCCCCGCCAAAGCAGGATCATAGCGCCAGTACTGCTTTTCAGAATAAAGCGAAAGCCAGGCTTCGGGGAAAGTGGACGCCAAAATCTGCCCGGTCAGATCGACACTTCCACTTACGCGCCGCCATACCAGAATATAATCAAGTGAAAACGAAGACAGCGCGGTGCCGAAAAGCGCGACCGCATCACCCACACTCTCTGCCTGCGTCAATTTCGCTGAAAGTTCGATTATATCAGCAAAAATCGCTTTAACGGCCAACGGATGATCTGAAGCCACGTACAACCTACCGTACTTTGTATTTCCAAAAATTGCTATTTCGGTTCTAGCAAAGATTCCTTTCCGCAGTCCAATGGAGATTGAACCGCTAACCATATTTTATAGTTTCAGGATTTATATCCAATGGCGCCGGTGAAATCGCAGCCTGCTGTTTCAGCCAGCGACAGATCAACATTGGTGAGTGTTGCTTCGATGAACTTGGCACCGCGCAGATTTGTGCCCGACAGATCTGCCCGTGACAGAATTGCGCGGGAAAAATCGGCCCCTTCGAAATTTGCCATAGTCATATTTGCGCCAGTAAGGTTGGCATTCACAAAGCTCGATCCCCATGGTACCGATCTTTTTCCTGCCTCAACGATCATCGGGCTTGCATCCACCTCTTCAAAATTCACGCCGACCAGATTGCATTCCTTCATCGCGATGCCACGTAAATCCGCAGCACGGAAATCCGCACCTTCACAATAAGCACCGCTCAAATCGCTCATAACCAATTTTGTCCTCCGTAACTGCGCCTGCGTCAGGATCGTACTGGACATGTTTGCAGCGGAAAGATCAGCGGATTCCAGTTTGATTCCTGACAGATCTGTCGCCGACAGATCTGCCTGAATTCCTGTTCGGCCAACAGTCTGTATCCATTCAAAATGGGAACGGATAATCTGTCTTATGGGCAGCGAAAGCTCTTCAAGCGTTCTGGACATTGCTGCCACGTCCAGATTCACCTTATCAACCTTGGCATCCTGCAGCATCGCTGTGGTAAGATCTGCGCCTTCAAAATTTGCGTTGTCCAGAACTGCACCCCGCAAGATTGCGCCTTTAAAAGAAGAGCCCGCGAAATTTGATCCGGTCAGATCAGCACCGGCAAAATCAGCACCGGTGAAATTGCAGTTGGCCATTTCTGCACCAATCAGTTTCGCACCCTTGAACTGGGCATAGGAAAGGTCAGTGCCCAGGAACAGATTTGCCGATAGTTTGGCACTGTTGAAATTCGCACCGGAAAAGCTGGCAGCGGTCATCACCGTTTTTCTGTCATCTTTATAGTGATTGGCGATACCGGCGTCACCGTGGGATTTAAGCAGCGATCCTTCACGCAGGTCCACGCTTTCAAGTAGCGCACCTTCAAAATTGGCGCCACGCATTCGCGCACCCCTTAGGTCAGCGCCTTTTAGGTCGCAGCGCCTGAGGTCGGTATTGGTAAGATTTGCGCCAAACAAATTCACGCCACGCAGATTTGACCGGGCCAGGATTGTGCCGGTCAGATCTGTTCCCGGCATATCTGCCTCTTCAAGATTGCGCCCGGTTAAATTCAGTCCTGACATGTCAGCCATTGTCAGCTTCAGGCGAGCGCCACCTTTTTGCTTCAAGATGTAGCGCGTATGCGCTTCAACAATCTCGTCGGCGCTTTTCTGATCGTATTTCATCTTTGAGCCACACTTCCCCAAAACGAGCAAAGACATCAGAACGCCACACACTGCGTTAGTCTTAACCTTGTCTTGGATTGCTTGGAAGCCCGACCAGCGGGAATTGTCAGATTACACCCTTGGCGGACCCGCTCGGCCCATACCTGCGGCGCGACCGCCCTTATTCGCACCACCATTATTTGCGGGTGCTTGCATGGACAGGGCTGCCAGCCCGTGACTTTCAATGATTGCTAACGCATTCCACCGAGTAGGATCGGAGGCAATTTCACCCCTGATTTCGTCGTAATCCTTCCAGGCGGGTGTGGTCCTGAAACTCTGCCCGATGAATTTAGGTCCCTGTGGGGTCGGCGGCAGATCGCAATCAACTGCAACCAATGCGATCCTGTCATAGGATGACCAAGCTGCTGGTTGTGCTGCTGCCTTCTCTACTGCATTGCGCAGCGCCGCCCGTGCCATTTTTAAAACGCGACCCCGTGTCGGACCACGCGCATCAAAGCTGCCCATCAGCATGCCAGGCGGTCGCTGACCGGGCTGCAGGGCACAGATTAGGAATAATGTAGGCTCAGGCATGGCGCGGTGTCCAAAAATGCATCTACGCAACTGATATTAGCCAGATTCGGCGTTAAAAAATCATGACCGCGATAAGAATGACATACAAGGCCAGCCTTTGGTGGCTAGACTTGCCCGAAAATCGGCTGAACAGAGGCATTTTTGCCACCATCGCGCAAGACTTGTTGGCACGCGCTGGTCCACGTATAAGGGCCGCTTCATGCGCCAGCACGGCTGGCGGGCTGTCCAGGAGGATTTTGTGAGTTTTACCACTTTCGAAGAAGCACCCGTCCGCCTCAACCGCTCTGAACTGGCCGTTCCGGGTTCAAAGCCCGAGCTGTTCGAAAAAGCGTCCAAAGGAGCCGCCGACGTGATCTTTCTGGATCTGGAAGATGCGGTTTCACCTGACGAGAAGCCACGCGCGCGCGAAAACATCATTCAGGCGCTGAACGAGGTTGATTTTGGCAATAAGACAATTTCAGTGCGCATCAATGGCCTCGACACCCCCTATTGCTATCGTGATGTGGTAGACGTGGTCGAACGCGGCGGCGAACGTCTGGACCTGATCATGATCCCGAAAGTCGGCACGGCCGCCGATGTCTATGCAATTGACATGCTGGTCAGCCAGATTGAATGGGCAACAGGCCGCAAGAAGAAGATTGGGTTCGAGCTAATTATCGAAAGTGCCTTGGGTCTTGCAAATGTGGATACCATCGCCGCAGCGTCCAAACGCAATGAAAGTCTGCATTTTGGTGTGGCGGATTTTGCCGCATCAACCAAGGCGCGAACAACTTCAATTGGTGGTCCGAATCCTGCGTATTCAGTCCTGACGGACAAGGACGCCGAAGGCCGCCGCGAAGTTCATTGGGGCGATATG
>CAISDR010000124.1 GCA_903884125.1 uncultured bacterium | reverse complement strand
TGGCATTTGCGAAAGCGAATGCGGCAGATCTGAGGGAAGTCAGGCTCTGGCGCAACGACAAAACACTTTTAGTCGATCTGCTGCTAAGCGATCCGACGCCCAGTAATATTATTATTTCCGATGACCGGATGCGAACGGTGATCTATTTGCCCGAAATTACTCACATTCCCCCATTACCCATGCTGGACACGGAATCGGTTGGACTGGCTTTCGGCATGATCGAAAGACTACCCGGCGCCAAAGATGGCGCAAAGATCAACCTGATGGCGGCAGAACCACTGGAACTGCTGACAAGCCCCCCATCCGATGACCCGAAAATTCTTCACCTCAGGTTTGGGATCGGGCCGCGCAAACGACAACGATATTCATCGCCTGCTGTTCCCAAAATTGCGAATGCGACGATCAGCTTAAAGGCACTTTCCCTGCCACCATTCGGATTGCGGCAGGCCATTAGTGTAGGCGGTGCCGCAAATATTACGCCACCGGGTTCAACGCCTGCACCTACGCCAACGAAATTGCCACCATTACCCATGGGCATGAATGCCGACGATCCGCGTGGGGTGGCCGCGAAAGCGGGCGTGTTGGAAGCCATGATTGCCGTCGGCAACGAATGCCTGATCGGAACAAACCCGGATATATCATGCGCCAAGAGCTGGTTTGGACTGGCAGCAGACCGCGGCAACCCCGTTGCCGCCTATAATCTGGCCCAGATGTTCCGACGCGGTGTTGGTGGCCTTAATGATGATGCAAATGCGGCGAAATGGTATGCGGTGGCGGCAAAAAGCCAATTTGGACCAGCTGAATATAATCTTGGACTGATGCTGATCGAAGGGCGTGGCATCGATCAGGACCCGATCCGGGGCAGAGAACTGCTCGACTTGGCCAACCGTCACGGCTATACCCGCGCGGGTGATGTCCTGCGCGATCTGAAGGATATAACCGCTATGCCAAAGCCGTCGAACAGGCCTAAATCCTGAGGCGCCTATCCTGCTGGATCCACGCCAGATCAGATGCGTGAAACATTGATGTTTGTTGTATTTGCATATTTCATCAACTGCCGACTCTGACGGGCAAATCAAATGGCAACTTCGAGAGGTGTTTCGTATTTTCTTAAACCGATAGCCATCATTCTGGCGGATGCAGTTCCTATGTCGATTGCATTGGCCTTGCGTAGTATTCATTTTTCGCTGGGTCAGCCCGTATTGACCCAACTGGCGATGCGTATGCTGCGATTAAAGAACTGGAAGGCGCTGCCCGAACGCTTTCCAATTCCTGATGCACCTCATCTGACGATGGCGCGATCGGATTCCGTCGTATGCGCAATTGTATTCTGGCTGGGACAGCGCGCTTACGAGGGATCGGAAATTGACTGGTGGGCGGCCTGTTGCACGCGAAGCCGTAACGTAGTTGAAGTTGGCGCCAATGTCGGACTCTATAGTCTGAACGGTGCAGCCGCCGTCCCAGCTGATGCGCGCTATCTGGCCATAGAACCGCACCCTGTAAGCTATGCCGTGTTGAAAGCCAGCCTGTCGGCAAATCACTTTAATCAGATTACCTGCATGCAGGTCGCAGCGATTGCCGGAACCGATGAAGGCGAAGTCGAACTGCATATTCCCGCGCAGGACAGATACGGCGCTCCAGCCGGAGCCCATGTTGTCGGCCAAAGTCCGATATACGCCCCCTCGGCACAGTCAAACACCGCCATGCTTGTGAAGGCGATACCATTTCGAAATATCATCGCGCAGGCGGACCTGATCAAAATTGATGTCGAAGGTCTGGAAGCTGATCTGCTGAACAGCGCAATTGACATAATAATTCAACATCGCCCTACCATTTTCATCGAAGTTCTTGATCAAAACCAGCCGCTCAAAAACCTGATCACGCAGTGGCAGGCGGAAAAGATATACAATGTTTTTCGCATTCTGCCCGAGGGTATTGCGCCAGTGGCGATTAATCAGCATGCCCGGTCATTTGGTGGGGACTTACGTGACGTCATCCTATCCGGAATGACAATCGAACAGATGCGCGCAATTTTTGATCAGGCACGACTGGTTGTGCCCTAGCCCAATAACTGCAAGGGCGCGCGAAGGGCGGTTTTCAGATCTGCAAAATGAATCAGACCTGAGCGAAAGGAATCCGCCGCCATCAACCCCAGATGAATGACCAGCACTGGCAGCATCAGAACAAATGCACCGGGGCTGCTGTCATCTGTCATGATTAAAAACGCACCCGCAACTCCCACAGCTGTGGTAATTGCCGCACACCTTGCATAGGCACTCTCGTGTCCCGAGGACAAGAGGGCATAAGCAAACAC
>CAISDR010000123.1 GCA_903884125.1 uncultured bacterium | reverse complement strand
CGCCGTCCTGATGAAGATCGGGCATGGTTTGCACGATCAAACCTGCAAGCGGCGCGCGAGCCACGAGAATGGGTGAATGCGGTTGTTTTGGAATTTCCGTCCGACCGTGTCTACACCGTTGAACTTCGGCCGGGGCAAAAAGAGTCGGTGCGCATTTCACGTCCGAAATCGATTACCAAGCCATTCGCACTCGTTGATGCACCGCCGGGGCGGGTGGCCAATGAAGCAACGGTTAATGCCCTGGCTGGCGGGTTAAACTACCTGACCATCGACGGCGCTGCACCGCGCGGTAAAATTGACATGACGGGTGCAGACCTCGTGCGTTTCAAAAACCTGGTCGGCGTCGCCGTCAGCCTGAAGGTCAAGCGGGTTGATGCGCTGACTTATATCGAGATTGATGCAGCCCTTGATGAAGCGCATCTGGATATGGTGCTGCATGATCTGACACAGCAGGCGCCGCCCGACGGTAAGGTCGATGCGAATATGCGCAACAATCAGATTAGTGCCGCCAAGACTGAAATTGGCCTCATTAACAGCAGGGTCGGCGGGTGGACCTATGTTATCGGCGATGGAAAGGCTAGGGATCTGCTGCCGCCTGCCGATGCACTTTTTGCAAAGCCAGAGCCAAAATCGGCAGGTTTTAAAGCTATGCCAGGTCAGTAATTGCGTGAAACATGCCGCTGATAGGGGTCTGTTAACCTTTTTTGGGTGATAAAGCGGGCTGATATTCCCCAATAGGAGTTCCACCGCATGGTGGTCGCCCGCGCGCCCCTTTCATCTACGGCCTCTTCGGCTTTGACCGAAGGCCAGACGATCAAAACTGCGATTGCCCAGGCCAGTCAGGCCCGAGGTGAAAGTTTTGATTTTCTGGTCAAGACGGCGGTCAAGGAATCCAGCCTTCAGGCTGATGCCAAAGCGCAGGGATCATCGGCTGCCGGGCTTTTTCAATTTATTGAATCGACATGGCTGCGGTTGGTACGTGATTATGGCGACAAATATGGCCTTGGCGATGTGGCCAAGGATATCAAGGGCAGCGCCGACGGTCGGGCAAAGGTTGATGACCCGTCAACCCGTGACAAGATCCTGTCCATGCGGTTTGATCCCAAAGTATCGGCACAAATGGCGGCCGAACTGACGGCGGAAAATCGTGCGAGCCTGCAGGGAGCCTTGGGCCGTCCCGTAGGCGATACCGAACTCTACCTTGCCCATTTTCTTGGTTCGGGGGGTGCGACACGCTTTCTGACGGAACGACAAACCGGCGGCGGCCAGTCGGCAGCAGCCGTCTTTCCCGAGGCTGCGGCGGCAAACAAGTCAATTTTCTTTGATGCGGGCAGGCCCCGTTCGCTTGATGAAGTCTATGACCGTTTGGCCAAGGGATTTTCAGATACGCCGGTTCAGATGGCGGATGCAGCTCCCAAAAACGTTCCCTCACAACAAGGCACCGGGTCTGTATCGGTCGAAGATTTCGTAGCCCAGCTTTTCCGCACCGCTGGGGTTCCCAGTCCCAATCTTGGCATGTCTTCGGCACTGATGGCTGCGTTATCATCAATGGAGCCGGTGCGCGCCTTGGGCGCAAGTGCCACACTGGAAGATCGCAATCAGGCAGTACGCCGGACCAGCGCCAGCATTCTTGGCGCCTAGTCCTGGCCAGTCAGGGCAAATTTACGCAGTCGCCAAATTCACTTGACCCCGGCTACCGTCAAATCGCAGGTTGTCTGCCTGATACAAACGATACGAATTGGGCGGAACGAAAATGGGGCTGTGGTCGAATATTGCGCGCGAAGTCCAGTTTGTTTTCCGCATGGGCAAGACCTTGCGCCGGTTGCGCTCGGTCAGTTTGGATGGCCCGGATACGGCGGCTGACATTATCGAGCGTTGGGCGCGCGAGACACCTGATGCCCTGGCCATTCAGTTTGAAGGCCGAAAATATACCTATTCGGACTACGATCAGGCGGCAAACCGTTATGCCCATTGGGCATTAGGTCTTGGTATCAAGCGGGGCGAGGTCGTTGCCCTGCTGATGGAAAACCGCCCCGAATTTCTGTTTGCCTGGGCTGGCATGGCAAAGATCGGTGCGGTCACCGCGCTGATCAACTCCAATCTTACAGGTCAGCCTTTGGCGCATTCCCTTAGGATATCCGATGCGCGTCATCTGATCCTGGGGGCTGAACTTGGCGGCAATTATGAAAGTGTCTTGGAGCTGCTGGAAACACGGCCGGTTGCATGGGCCACGGGTGGCGCGGTTGCGGGTTGTGGCGACCTTGATGCGGCACTTGCCCTGGCCTCGCCCAAACCTATGGCCGATGATCAGCGCAGGGGCCTCAAGACCCGCGACAACCTGTTTTACATCTATACCAGCGGCACAACCGGTAATCCAAAGGCTGCGAATTTCAGCCATTATCGCTTTTTCCAGATGGCCTATGCCTTTACAGAGATGACGCGCGCACGTCCGTCAGATCGCATGTATCTGGTGATGCCGCTTTATCATTCTGCCGGTGGTGTGTGTGCGGTGGGACAGATGTTGACGGTCGGTGGATCGCTGGTGATCCGACGCAAATTTTCTGCAACCGCATTCTGGCATGATGTTCATCAATATGAAATCACGCTGTTTCAGTATATCGGCGAATTATGCCGCTACCTTCTGGCAAGCCCGCCCAATGCCGATGAATCCAATCACAAGCTGCGTCTGGCGGTGGGCAATGGATTGCGCCCGGATATCTGGCAGACATTCAAGGATCGCTTCCACATTCCCGAGATCGTGGAATTTTATGGTGCGACAGAAGGCAATGTGTCGATGTTCAATGTCGATGGCAAGGTTGGCGCCGTCGGACGAATTCCAAATTATCTAAGCGGAGTGTTCAATATCAGGATTGTAAAATTCGATGTCGAGGCTGAACTGCCGGTGCGCGGACCAGACGGTTTTTGCATTGAAAGTGCCCCGGGCGAACAGGGCGAAGCGATCGGCCTAATTCCTAAAGACCCCAAGAAAGGTCTGGGCCGCTTCGAAGGCTATAAGGGGGCCAGCGAAACCAGCAAAAAGATACTTCGTGATGCCTTTGCAAAAGGCGATGCGTGGTTCCGATCCGGCGATCTGATGCGAAAGGATGCCGAAGGTTATTTTTATTTCGTTGACCGGATCGGCGACACGTTCCGATGGAAAGGTGAAAATGTCGCGACCTCGGAAGTGGCCGAAGTCATATCTGTTTTCCCCGGCGTCAGCGAAGCCAATGTTTTT
Organism: uncultured bacterium; assembly: GCA_903884125.1. Lineage (GTDB taxonomy): Bacteria > Pseudomonadota > Alphaproteobacteria > CAISDR01 > CAISDR01 > CAISDR01. The sequence continues at coordinate 2,071 of CAISDR010000123.1, read as the reverse complement.
GGTGTCAAGGTGCCCGGTACCGATGGTCGCGCAGGCATGGTGGCACTGGTGGGCGAAAATCCGGATCTTGCTGGTCTGGCGCGCCATGTGCGCGCCAACCTGCCATCCTATGCCGTGCCGATATTCCTGCGATTGCGAACAGAAATAGAAGTAACTGGCACATTTAAGCATCGCAAGGTTGATTACGTGCGCGAGGGATTTGATCCGGCAACTGTCCATGAACCATTGTATTTTCTGGATCCCGCAACGGAACAATATGTGCCCATCGATCAGGTGCTGCATGATCGAATCTGTTCCGGCGCCATAAGATTTTAGCCAAGGATCGCGGCATGACCGACAACGGACCTAAACTGTCGCCTGAAAGTCTGCTGGCGCGCGGCGGCGGGCATCTTGATTCCCCGGGCGGGCCATATGGGTCGGTGTCACCAGCAATTTTTCCATCAACAACCTATGTTCGCGCCGGCGATGGCAGTTTTCCTTTTGATCGCATTTATTCGCGCGCGGGAAATCCCGGTTATGAAGAAGTGGAAGCCTTGCTGGCCAACATCGAGGGTGGCGCGGCGGCGATGGTTTATGGATCAGGCATGGCAGCGGCCATGGCTGTATTTCAGGCGTTGAAATCAGGTGATCGCGTGGCCTTGCCGCGATCAATGTATTGGGCGTTGCGTGGCGGACTAATTGGCTGGGGTGCACGGTTCAACATTGGACTTGATTTCTATGACAATGACGCAGCTGATCCCATCACAGAACTGGCGCAGATTGTGATGGCAGGCAAGACTCGGCTTGTCTGGATTGAATCCCCCGCTAACCCCACCTGGTCTGTGACCGATATTGCAGCAGCCGTAGATCTCGCGCACAAGGCCGGGGCAATGGTTGGTGTGGATTCGACCGCCGCAACCCCTGTGCTGATGCAACCGATTGCACTGGGAGCCGACATTGTCATGCATGCGGCAACCAAATATCTCAACGGACATTCTGATGTGATCGCCGGTGTTCTGGTCACGGCAAAGCATGATGATTTCTGGGCACAGCTGTTCCATCAGCGGCCATTGTTTGGCGCGGTATTGGGACCATTTGAATGCTGGCTGTTGTTGCGCGGCATGCGCACGCTGCCGGTGCGCATGGCCCGCCACTCCCAGTCAGCCCTGACCATCGCACAACATTTTGATGGCGATCCCAGGTTGGTCGGCGTGCTCTATCCCGGTTTGCAAAGCCACCCCCATCATTCAGTCGCCGCCCGTCAGATGAATGGTGGTTTTGGCGGTATGCTGTCTTTGCGCGTGAAGGGGGGGGCTGAAGCAGCATTGGCAGTTGCTGCCCGCCTTCGACTGATAACGCGTGCTACATCATTTGGTGGCACAGAAAGCCTTGTTGAACATCGTGCATCAATCGAAGGTGCCGATACGCCCACGCCGGTGGATTTATTGCGCCTTTCGGTCGGGCTGGAGGATGTAGCCGATCTGATCGGCGATATTGACCAGGCCCTTGGCTAGGTTCAAACTTTTTCAGTATTAAAAAGAACGGGGCAGGTTCAGACCCCGAATTTGGGAGTGACGATCATGAAAGCAGCCGTTTTACGCCAGACCCATCAGCCGCTGGTCATTGAAAATGTATCAATCGACAAGCCGGGGCCGCGCGAAGTTCTGATCCGGACTGTTGCTGCGGGTGTTTGTCATTCTGACCTACATTTTCAGGAAGGTTCATATCCCTATCCGCTGCCTGCCGTGCTGGGCCACGAAAGTGCAGGCATTGTCGAACAGGTCGGCTCGGAAGTGCGTACCGTAAAGCCTGGGGATCATGTGGTGACTTGTCTTTCGGCCTATTGCGGGCATTGCGAACATTGCCTGACCGGATATATGTCCCGCTGTGACAGTCCAGAGACCAAACGCAATCCAAAAGGCCCGCAGCGCCTGTCGGCCAGTGGCAATCCGATGAACCAGTTCCTGAACCTGTCATCCTTTGCCGAGATGATGCTGGTTCATGAACACGCCTGTGTTTCGATTCGCAAAGATATGCCCCTGGACCGTGCAGCTCTGATTGGCTGTTCGGTAACCACCGGGGTTGGCGCTGT
>CAISDR010000122.1 GCA_903884125.1 uncultured bacterium | reverse complement strand
CTATACCTATGGCACCGAAGAACAACGGCGCAAATATCTACCAAAACTGGCGACCGGTGAATGGGTCGGCTGTTTCGGCCTTACCGAGCCTGACCATGGATCAGACCCCGGTTCGATGATAACCCGCGCAAAAAAAGTTGATGGCGGCTATCGCGTGTCGGGAGCCAAAATGTGGATCACCAATGCACCAATCGCTGATGTCTGCGTGGTCTGGGCAAAGTCTGATGCCCATGACAACCAGATCAAGGGATTTATCCTTGAACGCGGCATGAAAGGGCTTTCCACGCCCAAAATTGAAGGCAAATTCTCGCTGCGGGCATCAATCACCGGCGAAATCGTAATGGACGACGTGTTTGTACCTGACGAAAATCTGCTGCCAAATGTGGCAGGACTGAAAGGACCTTTCGGCTGCCTGAATTCTGCCCGCTATGGTATTGCCTGGGGTGCGCTGGGTGCTGCGGAATTTTGCTGGCACGCCGCTTTGAAATACACACTCGACCGCAAACAGTTCGGTCGGCCACTGGCCGCCAACCAGCTAATTCAGAAAAAACTGGCAGACATGCAGACCGAAATCGCCCTGGGCCTAGAAGCCTGTATCCGTGTTGGACGGCTTAAGGATCAGGATCTGGCAACGCCGGAAATGATTTCACTAATCAAACGCAATTCCTGCGGCAAGTCGCTGGACATTGCGCGTATGGCGCGGGACATGCACGGCGGAAATGGCATATCAGATGAATATCACATCATCCGCCATGTGATGAACCTTGAGGCCGTCAACACGTATGAAGGCACCCATGACGTGCATGCCTTGATACTGGGTCGCGCACAGACCGGCATTGCTGCATTCAGCTAGGCTGCTCTGTGTCCGGTCAGAGGGCGGTCAATCAGCACTGCCAGCAATAATGCTGGGCCGCCATGGGCTGCCCATGCGTGATTTGTGCCGCGCTGGATGACCACCTGTCCGGGTTTGATGCGTGTTTCACTGCCTTCAAGGATCAGCGATACATCACCCTGTAAAAGGCAGATCACATCGATTGAATGAGTCTCATGCATGCCCGGGTGGCGGGTCTGGTCAATGATGTGATGGGCACCATCAAAATCGGCAAACCGGTCACGCATGGCTGCATCCAGTTGCGGTTTAGGCACACCATCCGGCAGGGGCGAGACTACAAACCAGCGCACCTGAAAGTTACCGCGGCGCGGCCCCAGAACCGCGCGCTTTGTCCCAAGATCGTGATGGTCAAGCGGATCAAGCTGATCCGATGCACTGTCTTCCCAAATTTCGAACAACCCGCCCAGATTGGGATCGCCCATCATTGCAGATGGACCACCGTCAATGATGACCACGGACTGGCCGAGTTCATTATCGCCTGTAATCACGCGCCGCATGGCGTCTTGAAATGAAAACATCTGATCCTCCCGGTATGATTTGATTTAAGTGTTGCACAAGCTTTGTTGGTGGACCAGCGTCGGCCGATGGGGAATAATCCTGAAAAACCGAGTGTGGAAAATCTGCCAATGACCCCAGACTGGATCAGGACACCGCGACTATGGCTTTTAGCCATGGTCCTTTTGGTATCCACTGTGATTGTGACCACATCAACGTCCGCTTTGGCCTGTGCGGCCTGTTATCTGCTGCCCGACCAGCTCAACCAGTCCTTTACCCAGGAAAATCCTCCTGCCCCGGAACAACAACAGGTACTGCCTGCGCCGGTTATTGCACCCGCCAGTTTTTACGAACGGGTCATGTTTCAATTGGACCAGATACAACGCGAGTCCGGGCAGCGCATCACCGCTGAACTCAACCGCCTGAAATCACGCGATGGTGCCAGCAGCCTGGTCTGGGCGCTGGTCATGGGGCTTGCCTATGGTGCCCTTCATGCATTGGGGCCGGGACATGGCAAGGTGCTGGTATTGTCATATTTTGTCGGAAAAAATGCCCGCCCGCGTGAAGGCATGGTGATGGGGGCTCAGATTGCCGTCTTTCATGTGATGTCCGCTGTAGTTGCCGTCGTCGCAACTGAATTCATGACACGGGCGCTGACCGGCGCAGCCCCATCTGATTACCATTGGCTGCGGCTTATCAGCTATGGACTGATTGCCGTCTGCGGCGCTTATATGACAGTCGGCGCCCTGCGACGCCGATCCATTCAATGTGCAGGCTGTGCGCATGGTCACGATCATGGACACCATCAAGTAGCAACTGAAGGCGGAACCCAGCCACGTCTGGCATTATCGGCGGCGATTGGATCAATTCCATGCACCGGTGCCATTCTGGTTCTAGCCTTTGGACTTGCCAATGATCTTGTGATTCAGGCTATTGCAATCGTTGCAGCCATCTCTACCGGCATGGCGCTGACGCTTTCAGCAATGGGAATTGCCGCGATTTACTCATCCACAGCGCTAGAAAAACGTATCGATCAGTCAGTGCGCAATCATTGGGCCAGCCTTGTGCTGCGCGCAATCGGTGGTGCGATTATTACACTGTTCGGGCTTGGCCTTATGGTAGCTGCAGGGTGATGCATAGACTGATCATCCGCTGCTGGATCGCTCTTGGCCTTTGTCTGACTTTTGGCGTGGCATTTGCCCATGCAGCGGATCATCGCCTTCAGGTGGTGGCCACATTTTCGATCATCGGGGATATGACATCGCACATCGCCGGGGATCTGGCCGATGTGCGTGTGCTGGTCGGTCGCGATATTGACGCTCATGACTATGAACCCATGCCCAGCGATGCCAAGGCGATCAAACACGCAGATATGCTGATTGCAAATGGTCTTGGGTTTGATCCATGGATCAGCCGGCTGATGCGTGCCGCAGAATTCAAGGGCAAACTGGTAATTGCCACACAAAGCATCGCGCCGATCACCCTTAGCGTCTTTGGTAAGCCATTGCCTGACCCGCATGCCTGGCAGGATATATCGCTGGGTATTGTGTACATCAACAATATCGCCCGGGCATTGGCAGATGCCGACCCGGCAAATGCCTCAACCTATCGCGCAAACGCAGACGAATACGCTTCCACGCTTCAGGCGATGGACAAAAACATAAAAGACAGCCTGGCAGTCATTCCACAATCTAGACGTCAGGTTCTTACCAACCATTCTGCCTTTGGGTATTTTGGGCGCGCCTATGGCGTGACATTTATCGGACTCAATGGATTATCAGCAGACAGCGAACTATCGGCCAAATCTCTGCATGTCCTGATCGAACAGATCAGAAAATCCGGCATCAAAACGATGTTCATTGAACACCTCAGCGACCCACGGCTTCTTGAGCAGGTAGCCAAGGAAACGGGCGCAAAAGACGGCGGGACACTTTTTTCCGATTCACTGGCGCACCCCGGACTGGCAGGCGATTCCTACCTTGGTATGTTTACCAACAATCTGGAAAAACTTGTCAGTGCCATGTCGGATCACAATTTCGGCGCGCTCAAATAGTTTCAGACAAGGTTAGAATTTTCGGCTTAATCCAAAATACACCGCCCGGCGCGGGCCATATTTTGGCGCACCGGTTCCCACACCTGACCCATCGCGGATCAGATAAACCTTATCCAGCAAATTTTCCATATCGACGGATATGGTTGTTTCATCAAGAAATCCAGCACCGGCAAAGGTCTGAGACAATCCAACGTTGATCTGGGTATAGGCCGGAAGATGACTGCCATTGGGTGGCAGGCCGCCACCATCAGGCGCTTTGCGCAAACCGCTGCCAAACAGAAAATCGCCGCTCGTGGTCAAAGCACCCCACGGGTGGTCAATGCGCCAGGATGCGCCGCCGGCCCCACTCCATGTTTGCGAGTGATCGGTCAGAATATAGTGGTTTGCGATATAATCCAGTTCTTCGCGGCCCAAAAAAATCTGACCCGTTACAATGTTCCGACCCTTTTCACGTCCATAGGCGATATTCGCATAGCTGGAAAAACTGCCCGCCGTGAAACCGGAAGACATTTCGATGCCATAAACATTTCCCTGCGCGTAATTGAACGGCGAATTGGTCGTGCTTTCGCCGAACTGTCCTTCGTCCAGAAGGTTGCGTTTTAATTTATAATAACCATCAAGACCGACGCTAAAGCCACCACCCAGATTCTGGGTCACACCCATATCGAAATTATGTTCGCGTTCGGCTTTTGCCGGATCATTCTGCAATACCTCGGGTGCACGAACCGTGCCCACAAACAGGGCAACAACACGCGATGTTGCTTCCTGTTCCGGCGGGGTAAACGCCCGCGCATAGCCAGCATGCATATCGGTTGATTCAGTTATGTGATAGGTCAGACTGATCCGGGGGCTTAATTGACTCTCATCTGAATAGGCATCGAGCTGATCAAACCGTGCGCCGAAATTCAAAGTAAGATCATCGCGCAATCCCCATTCATCCTGAGCATAGATTCCAAAAAGCGATCCGGTCTTGTTCTGAAGACCAAATACACTGATCGGCATGGTGCTTGACTGATTGCCCTGGCTGTCAGCTGGAAACACCAGACTATCAAGCTGTGCGCGAGTTCTTCGCATCTCAGCAGTCACACCAAAACGCAGACTATGGTCATTATTGATCCGATAGCTGGAATCCATCTGAACCCCAACGGTATGGTTTTGCAGATAGGTCCGATCGGCACCACCATTCAGGATAAGATCACCGGCTATATCAGGATTGAAATGAACCATGCTGGTACGCACAAAAGGGGCCAGCAGGAAATCAAAATCACCATATGATCCCTGTAATGCCATGGTCGCAAAGTAACTTGACTCACGCTGACGCTGATCCAGCGCCAGACTGTCAAATGTGGTTCGCCCCCCATAGTTATACGCCCCTGGCACACCTGGTACATTCGGTAACTGATAATTACCGTCATAAGCCCCAATGGTCGCAGAAAGCCGTAAGTGCTGATCCAGAATTTGTGAAAAATAACCAAAGCCACGATATTGTTGGGTCTGATTATGTACAGGATCCGTGGCGCCGGTCGGACTGGAAATTCCTTGCTCATCTTCCAGATAGCGACCAGTCAGAAAATAATTGAACCCGCCATTGGAACCTGCGGTCAGACCGCGAATTTCATGGTGATCATAAGCACCACCACGCAGACCAATTTCATTTTTCGATGCAAATGCGCCCATCGGGGTAGTGATATCGACAACACCCGCTGTACGAAAACCATATTGTGCGGGCAACGCTCCGGTCAGGACAACAACCTTGTCCGCCACCGCCGTATCAATCAAGTTGCCAAAACTGTCGCTACCCTGCGGAAGTACGATTCCATTCAACCGATACTGCACATTGGCGTGTTCATTTCGGATATGAACCTCGCCATCGGAATCCTGCGTGACCCCCGGTGCCTGCAGAAGCAACTGGTCAAACGGCAGATCTAGACCTTTGGGATTGCGCGCAAGCGCATCGTGGTCAAATTGGAACTGATTGGCACCAAGGCCGGGCTGAATGGCCTGTCGGGCAATATCCAGCCTACGCGCTACAACTTCAATTTCCTCAACCTGTGCGGGTGGAACATCAGCTCCAAAAGCTGCTGTTCCGATCCCCGCCAGGGAAGTTGCGATGACCAACACGGGTGTCTTGGCGACACCGTAAAAGAAACTCATTTGCCCTCGAGCCATATTACCCGGGCGCGATACGGCAGCCCGAACTGTTCTACATCAGCAGGTTTAGTTATGTTATATAGTAACATTCCATCGACTGTCCAGACAAGCTGGTTTATATGCGGCAAATCGATTGACCCCGATGTTTATCGCACTAGCTTGTCGCAGAGCAGATGAAACCTGCCCTAACAACAAGGACTCGAAAGTGCTCATCTTCAGCCTGACGCTGACCGCTTTGATAACCGGCGGCATATTTCATCTGATCTGGCTCAAATCGGTCCACCTCAAAGATGCGTCCATTGTTGATTCATATTGGGGCATAGGGTTTGGCGTGATTGCATGGGTCTCGTACGCTCTAACGCTGGCGAGCCATCAAACCGGCGCAGCGCATGGATATTGGTTGGCAATACTGTCATCCATTTGGGGGGTACGGCTTTCAGGATATTTGCACTGGCGTAACCATGGCAAAGGTGAAGATCCGCGCTATGCCGCGATGCGGGCCAAATCAGGTCCGGCATTCGAACAAACCAGTCGCTATACGGTTTTTTATCTTCAGGCCGGGATACAGTGGTTGATATCGCTGCCGCTGCAGTGGGGACAGGTTTCGCAGGGAACCTTTGGTCTTTTTGCCTGGTCTGGGTTTATTGCCTTTGTGATTGGATTGGTTTTCGAAACGGTTGGTGATTGGCAATTGGCGCGGTTCAAGGCCGATCCGGCCAATCGGGGTCGCGTGATGGATCGAGGGTTATGGGCTTGGACCAGGCATCCAAATTACTTCGGCGATTCATGCGTGTGGTGGGGTCTTTGTCTGATTGCCATTGATGGCACCGGCGCCTGGTGGCTGATATTCAGCCCTATTGTCATGACGTTCCTGATCACACAGGTATCGGGCGTCAGATTGCTTGAACAAGGACTCAGGCAGTCAAAACCGGATTACGATTCCTATGCGGCACGAGTCAGCGGTTTCTGGCCATTGCCACCAAAAAGTAGCTAAAAATGGACGCTGGACGGGTGAACATCCCGACCCGCCGACACCATCGTTCAAAAAATTGAGCCGATCCGATTGCGTCATTTGGGCACCGCGACAATACGGCACTGAATGCAGCGCGCCAATCAAGCATCGCTCGGACAAAACACAAAAAAATCGGTTCTTTTATTGGCGCAAACTGGATGGACCTTTTGTAGCAAAAACATGCAACTTGGAAAAATAGATTAAAATTAAAGTTATTATATTTAAACAAATAATTGAAATCAAATTTACTTATTATAAAAAATAAGTCATCTGAATTAAAATGAAGATACTTTGAGAAATTTTTTGTGTGATATTTATTTATTTCTAAGGTTTATTTTTTAGATTTTTGCAAGCTGGAAAATATATTTTCTTAAAATAGATTTATGACCCGCCCTTGAATAGAATTACATTTTCTGCGATTACGAGGACTTCGTCATTGGGGAAATGGCTATTCCTGGCAAACCGGGAAGCTGGAATATAGGTGGAAAATGTTTCTTAGAATTCGTGGCCGCTTATTTTTAGGCTTTGGCATTGTAATCGCTCTGCTACTGGTCCTTGGCGGCTGGTCAATTATTTCGGGCAACAAAACTAAATTCTTTGTAGGCGAGTCCGATCGGACCAGCACAATTGTCGTTAACCTGAAAGACGCACAGCTTAATGCGCGCGCCAGCCGGGTTTGGACCTATAACTACCTGGCCACGAATGACGAAACGCTGATGGCCAAGATCGACAAGGCCGTTTCGGATTCGCTGAGCGATTTGGCGGAAGCGGATAAAAATATAAAAAGCGCAAAAGGCCACGACGTTGTTGCCGCATTGCGCAAGTCGGTGGAACAACTGGCAGCAAAGGGTAAGCAGGCAACCAGCTTCAAATCAAAAGGTCTGTCTACGACCAGTTTGGAACTGGTGAACGCATTGAATGAATATGCCGCCGAAGGAAATACCAGCGCCAGTGCATTCCGGGACAGTGCCAAATTCTTTGACGACCAGTCAACCGAGGCAACACAGGCCGCAGAACAACAGATTGAAACCGCCAACCTTATTTCAATTGTGATTTCCATTATCGCCGTGATTGTGGGTGTTGCCGCTGCACTGATAATTTCTGGCGGAATTGCCACACCAATTCAGGCAATGACAGAGGCGATGGCAAAACTTGCCGCAGGTGACAAAAGCATAGCGATCCCCGGTACCAGCAATCAGGACGAGATCGGCGATATGGCAAAAGCAGTACATGTGTTTAAAGACAACGCCATACGAGCCGACGAAATGGCACGTGAGCAGGTCGCAGCAGAGATCGCACTGACCAACGAACGTGAACAGGCACGCAAGGCACAAGAACAATCCGCAGCGCAGGCAGAAGCTGAGCGCAAACGTGCCCTTCGCGCCATGGCGGATTCATTTGAAGCAAGTGTCATGGGTGTCGTGCGGGCAGTATCGGGTGCTGCAGCCCAGATGCAAAACGCAGCAGAATCGCTGTCACATACCGCACAGGAAACCAGCGTCCAGGCAACAACGGTTGCTGCCGCATCCGAAGAAGCATCCACGAATGTTCAAACGGTTGCCTCTGCGGCCGAAGAACTGTCTTCGTCGATCAATGAAATTTCCCGTCAGGTAGCAGATGCAGCGCGGATTTCAACAGAAGCCTCAGAGGAAACGGCCCGAACAAACGCCATGGTGCAATCACTGGTCACGGCCACCGAACGGATCGGCGACGTAGTCAAACTGATCAACGACATTGCAAGCCAGACTAACCTTCTGGCGCTCAACGCAACAATCGAAGCTGCACGTGCCGGTGAAGCTGGACGCGGGTTTTCGGTGGTTGCTAATGAAGTCAAAAATCTGGCTGCCCAGACAAGCAAGGCGACCGAGGAAATTGGCGGACAGATCAGCGCGGTTCAGGAGGAAACACGTCGTGCAGTAGATGGCATCCGCCGCATCGATGATGTGATCGAAAAAGTCCGCCAGATTTCTTCCGGCATCGCTTCAGCGGTCGAAGAACAGGGCGCTGCAACCAATGAAATCGCCCAGAACGTTCAACAGGCGGCCCAGGGTACTCAGCAGGTTTCCGCCAATATCGGCGGGGTCACAATTGCTGCAGACATGACTGGACAATCCGCCGAACAAATGTTGATCTCGGCTGGTGAACTTACCCGAAATGCCGCAACGCTAAGTGACGAAGTTGCCAGGTTTCTTGGCAACGTCCGGGCGGGCTGACGCGATTGAGGCGGTTCCGCCTTTAGAACAAAAATTCTAAAGGCGGTGTTCGATCAGGTTCCAATTGTGTAAAGGCCACCGCGTTCCAGTGCGCGGGCATATGCCGGGCGCGCATGAATCCGCTTCAAAAATGAGTCAAGATTTGAAAAGGCAGCAAGCTTGCCGCCAGATGAGAACGCTTCGATCGGGAAGCTCATCTGCATGTCGCACACGCTAAATTCATCCCCGGCGAAAAAGGGCCGGGTCGCTAGCGCCGTGTTCATATATCCAAAGTGATTCATGATTTCACTGGTGATACGCGGGCCAAGGGGTGCTGCGGCCTCGCCAAGGCGCGATGTATATAAAGACAGCAGCAACGGCAACATTGCCGAGCCTTCGGCATAATGCATCCAATGCATATAATCCCAGTAATTCGCAGCACTTTCTTTCGGTACAAAGCGCCCGCCACCACGAACACGGGCAATATATTCCATGATTGTGCCGCTTTCGGCGATCACCATGTCACCGTCAGAGATGACAGGTGATTTGCCCAGTGGATGAACCTTTAACAATTCCGGCGGAGCCAGATTGGTCACTGGGTCGCGCTGATATCTTACCACTTCATAGTCCAGCCCCAGTTCCTCCAACAGCCACAAAACACGCTGTGATCGGGAGTTATTCAGATGGTGGACTTTAATCATGGCTGATCCTCGTGGGTTAAAGTTGGAAAAGACTACACGATATTATCTGCCGCGTCAGACCTATAGCCGTCTCAAAAACCGACGCAGGAACAGTCGTGCAATCATCCGATGTTCTGGATAGGAATTAGGCGCGCCACGGGCCATCCAGTCGGCTTCGGCCTCGGCCAGGCAGGCATGGTAAAATGCGTGACGCTGCCTTACGGGGATTGAAAGTGTTCTAAGTTCACCCATTGCGTGGCGCACCAATTCCAGCAGGCCGTGAGATGCATTCGTAACACCCGCCTGATCCTGACTGCCCAAAACCCGTGCTGATGATAACTGTCGTTGCGCCAGCAGATCGGTCGGCAGACGCAATCGCCCGCGTGCCAGATCAAATGGGATTGTCTTCACAAAGGCAGTCAGCCCCACAGCGAGCCCGGCGAGTTTTGCCGCCGAGCTCAGATCATCTGCACCAAGCACCAACGCATTCAGCCTGATCAGCGGACTGCCTATTGCCGTAGCACGTTCAACCAGCGAGGCAAGACTGGATGGCGCTGCTTCTTCAGTGTCCTCCAGCCGTGCCTCGATCAACTGGTCGAATAGTGGCTTAGGCAATTTGTGTCGCCGGATCAGATCAGCCAGCGGCTGAATAACCTCGTGATTTTTGTGGTTATCACCTGCATAAATCTGATCAATTGTTTCCTGCCACCAGGTCAGCCGGATTTCTGCCAGCAGTGGCTGTGACGTAACTTCACGCGCCCTTGCCAGCTCGAGATCGAAAGCATGCAGACACAAAAGGTCATCGCGCACCGCGGCAGGCGCAAAAAGGCACGCGATCCAGCGTGTTTTGTCCCGCGAACGCACCAGTTCGGCTGGTCCATCAATGGCCTTTGGATCCAAAACCTGCTTTAATGGTTCGGCCATGCTTGTGGCTTTCCTTCCGCGAACTAAGTTTCTAATATGCGCGCGATCTGGGAATGCCGCAGCGGTATTCCTCTAACTGATTATCGAGTCCTATTTCAATTTGGAGATTGCCCCATGGCCCCAATCCTGACTTCTCTACGAAACACCGTAATTGCAGGACTGGTCCTGCTTTTGGTGTTTATCGTTCTGGCTGCTGATGTATTTCAGGTGAACCTGCCACTCGATACCCATGGGCTGACTGTGGTTATGGTATGGGCGCATGTCATATCAGGTGTCATGTGGATTGGACACTTGTACTATTTCAACTTCACCCAGATTCCCAATATGCCCAAGATCCCCGACGAACAGAAACCGGCGATTTCCAAGGTAATCGCACCGGCGGCCCTTTGGTGGTTCCGCTGGGGGGCAATGGCCACAATTATCACCGGTCTGATTGTGGCCTATCTGTATGGCTATCTGATCGACGCATTGACGCTCCAGGGGCAGCAGGTGATCGGCATCGGCATGTGGCTGGGCATCATCATGTGGTTCAACGTCTGGTTTGTGATCTGGCCAAATCAGCAGCGCGCACTGGGCATGGTCGAAGCCACACCGGAAGTTAAGGCAAAGTCAGCCCGCATGGCCATGCTGTTTTCCCGCACCAACACATTGCTGTCTATCCCAATGCTGTTTGGTATGATTGCCTATCGTCTGACGATGTAACCCAAAACATCTTTTCCCATACTATCGAGGCCTGGAGTTATCTCCAGGCCTCGATGATTTCGGCAGCCTGGGCAATTTCAGTTTCGCTGCCCGCATAAGACAATCGAATCGTCGAACGGCCCCGGTGCGGGTCAAAATCACTGCCCGGTGTTGCAGCCAATCCAGCCTCGTGCAGCAGGCGATGGCACAATTCGCCACTGTCATTACTGACAGGCGCCGTATCCACATATAGATAAAAAGCACCATCCGCCGGTGCCACCGGGCCGAAGGCACCGTGCGACAAAGCCGCCATCAACCGATTGCGATTGCGTGCATAAAGTTTCCGATTTTCTTCGCATTCCGCTTTGGCATCCAGTGCGGCAAGGGCTGCAATCTGACTTAGTGTGGGCGCAGAAATATAAAGGTTCTGGCCAAGACGCTCCATCACCCGGACCAGACGATCCGGCACGATCATCCAGCCGATACGCCAGCCCGTCATCGAAAAATATTTTGAAAAACTTGAGACGAT
>CAISDR010000121.1 GCA_903884125.1 uncultured bacterium | reverse complement strand
GGTCATTGCAGCATGTCATGTCTGTGCAAGCCGACGATATGCTGGGAACCTGTATTGATGTGTTTCACAAAAATGCCGCTCATCAGCGCGCTATCATCGCATCGGATGCGCGGTTGCCATGGCGGTCAAAAATCAAACTGGGCGATGAAGTACTGGACCTTCGTATCAGTGCGATTAAAAGCCCGGAAGGAAAATACATCGCACCACTATTGTCCTGGTCTGTAATTACGCAACAGACCAAGCTTGCCGACGATTTTGAACGTAATGTCAAAGGCATTGTTGAACTGGTGTCAGCCGCCGCCGCGGAACTGCACGCCACTGCCGGATCCATGGCTTCTCTGGCCGAAGAGACATCCGCACAGTCTGGGGCTGTCGGTGCTGCAACGGAAGAGCTGACAGCTTCAGTGCGCGAAATTGCCAGCCAGGTTGCGCGTTCAACGCCAATTACTCAATCTGCCGTGGGCGCGGCAACGGCGACCGCCCATCAGGTGCAGGATCTGACCCAGGCGGCACAGAAAATTGGCGAAGTAGTCAACCTGATCAAGGACATCTCGTCCAAGACAAATCTGCTGGCCTTGAACGCCACAATCGAGGCAGCCCGCGCGGGCGATGCCGGGCGCGGCTTTTCCGTTGTGGCATCTGAAGTCAAGGCATTGGCAGGACAGACTGACCGCGCCACCGATGAAGTTGCCTCCCACATCCAGCAGATCCAGAACGCAACCGCGCAAACAGCCAGGTCGATTCAATCCATTGGGACGACAATCGGTGATATCGATCAGATTTCCTCTTCGATTGCCTCGGCGGTCGAAGAACAGAGTGCGGCCACCGACGAGGTTGCCCGAAATATCGATGGTGTGCGAATTGCCGCTAACGAGACAGGAAATGCAGCCGGTCAATTGGTCAGTGCGGCGGCTGACCTGTCAGTACAGTCGGCAAAGTTGCGAACAGAAGTAGATGCTTTCCTGCTTTCTGTAAGGGCGCTTTGATTTCAGTTTAAGGGTTGTAAGGGTGGCAGGGGCTTGATTTAACCCGAATTGCCAGCAAATATCCGCACAGCGACAAGTCGGGTCAGGCTGGTATAAATCGGCGCGGCTGTTGCTGACAATGATTTCCTGCAACTGGAAAAGGGAAATTCGCGATGGACGCCCAGACCCAACATGACGTGTTGATCGAGCGCAGCCTGGATGAGCAGGCACGCCAGCTATTCGTGAAAGATTTCCGGTCGCATCTGGCATCTCAGGTCGTTGGTGGTGTGCCGGTTGCCTATTATCAGGTCGAATTGCCCAAATTTGTTGCGGCCAATGGCAGACCTCCCAAGAGCAAGGATGAAATTCGTCAGTTCATGCTGACTAATCCCTATTATCAATTCTGGAGCGGCCTTCAGCGGACGTCCCAGGAAATGATGTGGGACAGCGTGATCGACTCGGTCGAACGACAGGCCCCCGCCCTGAATGCCAGGGCCAAGACATTGGCGGCCAAAGCAAAAAAGTCCACTAATCTGGGTTCCCTGCGTCTTAACCCGGATCTTGAAATTCCGCGCTATCATACCGGCGTTGATATTCATATTCAGCCCGGTGGCTATCACACTGAATTTGGCGCAGATGATATTTCTGCCGGTGCGATTTATGATCGTGGCGTTCACATCTATCTTATGGGCGGCATGGGCTCGGAAAATGACAGTCTGGGTCGTATTTCGTCCAACTGGTTCAGGCTTGAACATCCGAATTTGAAGCCCGCCAGGATTTTAGATATGGGCTGCACCACAGGTAATTCGACACTTCCCTGGGGACGTATGTTCCCCAAGGCAGAACTGCATGCCATCGACGTGGCAGCCCCTGTCCTGCGCTATGCCCACGCGCGCGCGGTGTCTCTTGGCATACCCGTGCATTTCAGCCAGCAAAATGCCGAACACACCGATTTTGAAGATGAATGTTTTGATGTGATCGTATCGCACATCATGCTGCATGAGACATCAAACAAGGCGCTGCCGAAGGTGCTGGCTGAAAGCCGGCGGCTGCTAAAGCCTGGTGGCATTATGATTCACCTGGAAATACCGCGCCCTGACGATGTATTTGAAAAATTCATGTTTGACTGGGAAGCCTATAACAATAATGAACCATTCTCCATGGGCTGCCGGGAAAGCGATCTGATTGGTCTGGCCAGGGAAGCCGGGTTTGATCCCGAAAAAGTCACATTTGCGCAGGCTGATGCGGGGCTTAGTTCCGGGCAGCGCAATTATTCCGCAACCGGATTCCTGTTCCCGATGCTGAAGGCTGAAAAATCCGCCCCCGTTTCCCAACAGCGCCTGCGCAAAGCGGCTTGAGGATTGGTTGATCATGGCTAGCCCAAAACTGACTAAAAAGCCCGCCAGGGCGACTGCCAAAACTAAATCAAAAAAGGCCCCGGTGAAGGTTGCAACAAAGGTCAAAACAGCCAAAACATCCGGATCTAAATCCCCAGCCGTTGCTCTGGTGCCGTTAACATCACCGCTGGCACGTACGGCAAAGGGCAAGCGACCCCAATATTTCCATGATCCGGCAACGGATCGGCTGCAGTCGATGTTGGTGGCGCTGATGGCAGAGCTGTCGGTTACCCGTGATCGGCTGGATACATTGGAACGCCTGATCGAAAAGTCCGGCGGGCCGGGACGCAAGCTGATGGAAGCATTCAATGCCTCGCCCGAGGTTGAGGCCGAACGTGCTGCATCACGCGCCGCGTATATTGCCCGCGTCATGCGTCCGATTAGCCATGAACTTGATGCCATGAAGGCCGGGGGAAAATCCTAACGATCCGGTGTAAACCGGATCAGGCATTTGCCCTGATTGGCACCGCGCATCAGTCGTTCAAACTGTTCGGGTGCGGAATGCACACCCTGCACTTCATCGCAAAGGTATTTCAGCCGTCCTTCAGCCAGCAATCGTTTGGCCATCGCGTGCCATTCATCCTGCCGTGATTGAAAATCATAGACCACCAGCCCCAGCATTTGAGCGCGCTTGCCGATAATCAGGCCGGTTGGGATCATGGGCGGCTGGTCGGCATGGTAATGTTCGATCATTCCGCACAAGACCACCCGGCCATTCGCTGCCAGACGTGTCATTGCCGGTAACAGAATAGATAAGCCGACATTTTCGAAATGTGCCGTGGGCCCACCCGCGCCACACGCTTCAGCAAACTTTGCGGCAAAGTCGGGTGCCAGCCGATCAATACATTGGTCAAAGCCAAAATAGTCTGTTGCCAACGCACATTTCATTTGACCGCCAGCAATGCCAATCACCCGGGCGCCCAGGGATTTTGCAAGCTGGCCGGCGGTTGCACCCACAGGTCCACTGGCGGCATCAACCGAAAAAATATCTCCCGGTTTTATTTTCAGCAGTTGCGTAATGCCTGCCCATGCGGTCAGACCCGGTATGCCAAGCACCGAAAGATGTGCGTCTGAGGGTAATGATGAATCCAGCCGTCGGACTTTAGATGCATCGATACGCCCGGCACTTGCCCAGCCAATTTCACCCAGGACCCAATCGCTCTTTGCAAATCCGGCAGCATCAGAATCGATGACCCGGCAAACCGAAAACCCCGGCATTCTTTCACCGGGGGCCGGGGCTGGTTCGCCCATGTGCCGTCCGCGCAGGCGCGAACCGATATATGGATCAAGTGACAGGCAGATATTTTCAACAATCAGGCTGCCGGGACCATCTGGCGACGGCACGCTGCGCTCTGTAATTGCAAAGTCATGTCGGTTGGGCACTTCGGTCAAAACATGTTTAAGAACGACTTCCTGAAAGCGCATGAATGCGATCCGATTGTTATTGTGCTGGCTGTGGGTTGGGCATCACTTCGCCGGGCCGCAACCGTATGCCGTCCATGATCAGATTGGGCAAAACCGCATTATCCCATTCCGGATCGCGTGGCGGCGGATCGCCGACCCGCAGAATGATCAGATTAAGTGACGGCACAATATAGACGACTTGATTTGCATTCCCGTCAAACAGAAAAAGGTCAGCGGCGCGGTAGGGCGCGCCGTGTAACACCTTGGGAAAACTTAATGCCGGATTGGCATATCCGCGCCGCTGGGTATAGGTGCCAGCCACATAGACGCCCAGTCCATAATAGGGATTTTCGGCAGTCGGTGTGCGCATCTTGGCCACGTAGCCTGTGGGCAGAAGCTCCCGTCCGTCTATCTTGCCATCATTAATCAGTAATATGGCCAGTCGAAGCCAGGTTTCGGCTGGCAGCAGGATGCAGCAGCCGGAATGGGCTAACCCTTGCGGGCGGTTGACCCAGATCCGGCCACCATGGGCGCCAAGTGGCTTGAACACTTCTTCAGACAGGAATTGGGCGTAACGGCGCTTTGTTGCGCGCTCGATTACCAGCGCCACAAGTTCGGAAGTGGCGTTTGAATAATCATAACGCGATCCCGGCGGATTGCTCAGGGGATAGTCATGTATCAGAACATCTTCATGGCGCGGGTGCAGATAGGCCCGGTTCCAGACGTTGGCCGGATCCATGCTGACACCTTGCGCCAGAAGTCCTGAACGCATGTCCAGAAGATGGCGCACAAGCATTGTTGCCTTGCCTGTGTGGCGCCATTCAGGGATGAAATCGACAACCTTCTGATCCAGCGATTTGATAAAACCCAGTTTTATAGCCCGGCCAATGGCAATGGCTGTCAGCGGCTTGGCCAGCGAGCGCGATACAATTTGGGTATCCGGGGCAGTACCGCCAAAATAATCCGCCGATTGCAATTGTCCGCCACGCCAGATCAGTAACGCCTTTGAACGATTTGCCTCGGCATAGGCACGGGCCTTGCCAATGGCTTCGGGCGAAATCAGCCAGTTTACATCATTTGCGACTGCCAACGGTGCTGCATCTGGGGCCCCGGGTACATCTTCAAGGGGGTCATAGGTTTCCAGTCCGGTGGATTTCGTATTGGATTCAAAACGTTTCAGATAAAGCGCGTCTTCGTCGTCTGCCGCCTTTGCCTGTGCCGGCGGGGGAAGGGCCATGGCCAGACTTGCCGCGATCACGCTGAGGACAAGGGTGAAACTGGTCATAGCAATTCCCTGGATAGGTCGGTCAATGGCCACACGAATATCTCAGGCAATGTTAATCGGGCATAGAGCCTGTGCGGGAAATCCGCTATTCTATCCGACAAGCGATCAAATCCGGGCGCGTGATGTTCGTTTGGCGGTTGGATATGCGTCGATAGCGCAGGGTAACGATTCAACACTAAAGGGCGATTATGGAGAAAGGCGTTCCAATCAGGTCCATCAGCCGATGTATTTCGGTTCTGCAGGCCATTAATCGATCAGGGTCGCTGACGATGATGGAAATCGCCCATTCCTCATCCGTGCCCTATCCGACTGCCTGCCGCATCGTCCAGACGCTTTTATTTGAAGGGTTGATCGAGAAAGAACCCTCGCGCAAACGCTACCGGGCAACCGCCCTGGTTCAATCGCTTAGCCATGGGTTTCAGGATCATGATCGGCTGGTGACAACAGCGCGGCAGCATATCGTGTCGTTGACCAAAAAACTGACGTGGCCGGTATCATTGGCAACCCGCGTCGGCTCGGTCATGATGATCCGCGATTCAACACATTCCCTGACGTCGCTGACCTTCAATAATTATTTTCCCGGCTATACGTTGCCTATTCTGGACTGTGCATCTGGACGGGTTTACCTGACCTATACTGATGATGAAACACGGGCTGGCATTCTCGACGCACTTGTGCCGCCAACCGACAGTGCTGCTGCACTTCGGTATTCACTGGCGCGTAGCGGCGCGCTATTTGATGAAATCCGCACGAATGGATTTGCAAGTACCGGCCGTAATAAATTCACCGCGACACCCGGCAAAACCTCGTCGATCGCTGTGCCGGTATTTGACGCTCAGGGCATTGCCGGTGCGCTGGTTTTGATCTTTTTTGCTTCGGCAATAAAGATGAATGATGCGATCAAGCTGTATGTGGACGATCTGAAAGCCACTGCAAATATCATCAGCGAAGAACTGCGCCAGCCTTTACCGGTTGAAAAACCTGCTGGCGCACGACTGCCCCGCAATAATTCGGTTTCACTCTAGTTTGCGGCAGGCGCGTCGGCTGCCTCGATCGGCAGATCGGGATATTTACCCATGGTCAGAATTATTAGCCCTGCAAGGGCAAACATTACCGCGGCTGCGATCAGTAACGCATCGTAATTACCAAAATGGTCGTATAGCTGACCTGCTGCAATCGCACCAAGCGCTGTTCCTGATCCAAACCCGATTCCGATCAGCGCGTAAATGCCAGCATATGCCTTTAATCCGAAATAGCGGGCGATGAAATAGGCAGCCACATCAACCTCCGCCCCCTGGGCAAATCCGATCAGGGCAACCGCCAGGACAATTAACGGCAAGTCAGGTGATGACCCCAACAGCATTAGTGCGCCCGCAGATGGCAGGCCCAGTGCAATTGCTGCGGGCAATGGCGCCCAATAACGGTCAAATACAAGTCCCATGACCACCCGGCCCAGCATGACCGATGCCGCCAGTGTCGAAATCAAAAGGGCTGCAGTAGATTTCTCCAACCCTTTGTCTGTCAGGATCGGGCCCAGCTGGCTGACCACCCCAACCAGCCCAGCGGTCATCACAAGAATTGCAAATCCCAGAATATAGAGATGACGGCGACGTATCGCCTGTCCCATGGAAAAGCCCACCCGCGCGGCACGTCGTGCGTTTTCTTCGGCAACGAATTCGCCTTTGCGTTTCAGATAATCAGCGCGTTCAAAAAGACTGAAATATACTGTTGGGATGCTGACAAAGACCAGAAGTGCTGCCAGTCCCAGATAGCCAGACCGCCAGCCATAATTTGCAATCAGCATGCTCAGAATTGGCGGTGCAAGCACGCCGGTAGCGGACACACCCATAAGGGTGATCCCAAGCGCCAGTCCGCGAGCCGAAACAAACCAGGTATTGATCGCACGGGTATAAGCAATGGGACCGGTGCCACCCCCCAGCAGTATCTGGGCAGTGAACAGGGCATAATACCAGCGGATCTCCGGCCCCATGCCGGACATCAGACCATAGATCAGTGCCAGAAATCCCGCCGACCCCAGAACCATTATGCGCACACCAAGATAATCTATCAGCCGCCCGATAAACGGCGCTACCAGTAATGAAATCAGCAGCGCGCCCTGGGCTGCTGATATCTGTCCGCGTGTCCAGCCAAATTCACCCTGCAGTTCCTTGACGAACATTGAGCCGACATACTGGTTCAGATTGATGCCACAACCCACCCCAACGGACGAGGCCAACAAAACCGGCCAGCCGCGCCTGAATTCCAGCATCTTTTGTGACCCGTTCTGGGCGTCCGGGATAGCTGGCTCGGTCATATTGGTCATTTTGTAAGGCCCAGCCCCTGTATGACGGCGTTTGGAATGATGCTGTCATCAAAATCGAACCTGGGTCGTCCGATTCTGACAATCACTAGATCCAGCGATGGCGACACATAAACCCGCTCGCCACCAAACCCGTCAAAAAATACCAGATCGTCAACCAGGTAGGCTTTTGAATGTGGCACCTTGAATGGGGTGTTGGGGCCATAGGCGCGTTTTTCAGTCCATGGACTGCCCCGCCATATCTGCATCCCATAATTCGGGTTCAGCGCTGATGGTGCGGTCATCTGCGCGATCCATTCGACGGGAATTACCTGTTGATCGCCCACCTTGCCGCCATCGGCGATGAGTTGCCCGACTTTAAGCCAGTCCCCGGCGCGAGCCTGAAGGCCTGAGAAAAATCGTGGATCTCCGCCGTTGTGCTCGATCCATAATCTTGCGTCACGCGCGCCGATGGGTTGCCAGAGTGCGGCCTGCAGATAGGCAGCATAGCCGCTACGGCCTGACTTTTTCAGGGCGCGGTCGAGCGCAATACCTGCAATCTGGCTGTTGACATTATAATATTCAAATTCACTGCCCGATGGTTTGGCGATGGGGATCGAAAGCGCTGTCGCGGACACTCTATCGCTCATCACCAGCTGCAGGGCAGGCCATTCACCCTTGTTCAGCGAGTAGAATTTAAGACCGCTTGCCATGGACAGAAAATGCGCCAGCGGGATGGCACCGCGCGGATCCGATTTCCACTCATCAATATAATTGCCAACAGGATCGTTAATCCCTCCGATCACGCCATCGCGGATAGCGGCCCCGTATAAAAGCCCCAGAACCGATTTGTGCATCGAGAATGTTTCAAACAGGCTGTCTGGCCCAAGTCCAGGTGCATAGTCGGCAGCAATGACCTTACCCCGATGGGCGATAATCATCGCCAGCCCGTCAAGTTTGCGTGAATAGTCGAACGCTTCAGCCAGATCTGGTGGTGATAGAATCAGTTCATCAGCCGATACGCTGGCCGCACCGCTGATGGTGACCAATGGCTTGTAACCATCCAGAATATCGACGCCGCGTGTTTTTGATGTGGTCATTGCCATCACCATGGACCAGTTCCACCAAAGGGCAATCCCGACCACGATCAGAATCAGCCCAATGGCCCAGGACAAAATGCGCAATAAGCGTCGAAGCATCTGTGACCGTAACCTGTTCAATCGGTTTTGACTGCAAAGACTAGATCAGCACCGGGCTGCATTATTTCTCACCTATGATTTATCCGTCTCGCGGATAAGTCGAGCTTCGACTTGAAACCGCCTTTCGGCATTTATACGCTAAATTCAATAGATCGCCGGGGGATAGACCATGTTCGATGCATTCATGAACCGGCGCGATATCTTGCGGGGCAGTATTGCCGGGCTGATCTGGGGGGGTGCCAGCATGGCGCAGGCTGATGTTCGTGCACCTGAAGTCCGGATCCATGCCGCAGTCGGGGGACGGCAGGTGCCAGTCTGGACCTGGCATCCGCAAAAGCCAAATGGGCTGGCCATTGTCTTTTTTTCGGGCGCATTTTCCAGCCCGGCGAAATATCGCCGCCTGATAGAGCCCTGGGTGCGGGCAGGGTATGGAGTTTTCGCACCCTTGCCGGTGGATTCAACCGACAATCCTGATCATGCCAGATATGACCGCCCGGCTGTCTGGCGCACCCGGGTGGAAGATGCTCATATTGTGGCCGATCTGGCCTCGACGTATGGCGGGGGCCGTTTTCTGGCTGCCGGGCATTCCTATGGCGGACTAAATGCTTTGGCGCTTGGTGGGGCAAAGCCTGCACCACCGCCCGATGATCCAAGGCCAATGGCCGATCCGCGTGTCTTGGCCATTGCCGCTTTTTCCCCGCCCGGTGCGATGCCGGGGCTGATAGATACTGCAGGTTTTCTGTCAATGAACAAACCGGCTCTGGTTCAAACCGGCACGAAAGATGTGTTGCCCGGATTCATTGATGACTACCATGCGCACCTGGATGCTTTCGAAGCCGGAACCGGCCGCCCGCTTTATGGATTGATCCTGGATGATGTGGATCATTATTTTGGTAGCGGCATCTGCCGACCTGAACTGCCTGTACCGGTCCTTGAAGAAGCCCTTGCTCAGGCTGTCGGGGTGAGCATCGATCTGTTTGATGCAATCGGGCTTCATAATGTCACGGCACATGAGCGTTTGGACGGATCGCCGGAACGCCAGGGCACAGGTAGGCTTTTGCGCAGGCTTTAGCGGTTGGGTTATTCGCCCTGCGGATAGCCCATCTGAATTGGACTTGGCCGCATGGGTCGAAAGGGTCATGCTTTGGCCTTAATCTTTCGGGAGTTGGATTATGGACACGCCTATTCTTGCCCAACGCGGTCGCGCTTCGGTTGATTTCCAGGCTGGCATCAATAAGGCATCCGGCATGTTACATGCTGCCATGGAAGCTGAAATGGCGGCGCGTGGCATCACGGCCCAGACCATGCCCGCAGATATCGACGAGCGTCATGCGCTTGTCGAAGAGCGCTTAAGCGACTGGCCAGCATTCAAGGTACGCCAGATGTTGGGCGAATGGGCGTCCAAAAATCATGGTGTGATGTGCCGTCAGGCCTTTGAGGAAATACAGGACGAAGTGATCCCGCAGCTCAAGGCATTGGATGAAGGCCCCACAACTCTGGATTATGGCAAAGGTGAACAGGCGCCCAGTTACTGGTCGCGGGTATGGTTTCACCGCACGACCGGCGGCTGGGATGCCAGTGACTATAATGGCTATGTCCATGGTGAACTGGTTCATAAAATGCTGGTAGCCAAGGCCTATCCCGGCGATATTTTTGCAACACGCCGGTTGGCTGCATCCAAAGCACCACGACGCGATTACAAGCGCATTCTGGATATGGGTGCATCATCAGGTCATTATACCCTGCCCCTGGCTGAGACCTTTCCTGACAGTGAAATCTGGGGCATCGACCTTTCCCCGCGCATGCTTGAACATGCCAGGCGGGTCGCAAATGAACGTGGCATGGCGTGGAAACTGATTGTCGGTCAGGCTGAAGATACCGGGCTGCCAGCCGGATCATTCGGGCTGGTCACATCCTTCATCCTTTTCCACGAAATTCCGCCGCGCATTATTCGCGCCATTCTTGAAGAGGCCTATCGCCTGCTGGAACCCGGTGGCGATATCGTGATGACGGATGTTCCGCGCTATCACGATCTGGATGCCATGTCAGTCTGGCGTTATGACTGGCTGGCAAGATGGGGGGGCGAGCCGTACTGGCGTGCGTCAGCCTCGATGGACCTGATTGGAACTGCGCGCGAAATCGGCTTTGAAAATATCGAAGCATTCACGATGCCGCCCGCGCATAATTATTACGTGTTGCGCGCGCATAAGCCCGCCTGAGGTGGAACAATGACTGCTGTTACACCGACAAAACCGGAACGACCGATTTCAGAACCGGTTGGCCGTCGCATCCTGACCAGTGATCAGCTTGATGATGTGGGCGAGGCAATTCTGGCACTGACCCGCGAAGTATATGTGTTAACTGACCGGCTGATGGTCCTCGAAGCCGTGCTGGAAAAACGCGGTATTGCCGTACAGGCCGAAGTGGATCGTTTCATCGTGCCCCCTGACCTGCAGGCAAAGCTTAATGACAAGCGCGATAAGATAATCGGGGCCGTGTTATCTGCGTTGAAATCAGACCCATCGCGCCTGTAATTGACAGGTTGTCATTTAAGACCAAGCGCACCGGGGTTCATCAGTCCCTTTGGGTCCAGTTCGCGCTTGATCGCACGGATCAATGCGTGTGCAGGTTCAGTTAATACCTGGGCATAGGGATATGCTTTCCCCAACTGGAAATGTGTGGCGTCAAACCGGCCATACAGGTCAATAATTTCTGATTTCAGCTGTTCGACAAAGGATGCGGCTTCGTCGTTGTGGGCATATTTTTTTAGTCCGTTCAGATAATCGTCGCCAAGCACCTTTTGATGATAGGCATTGGGAACACCGGGCCAGTAGAAAGCGATTTCATATAGAAATCCCGAAGCACCAACGGATTCAAACATGCCCCCGGTCCACACCCCCAGTCGCTTCATGTCCGAAGCCCTGCTTTCGTAAAGTGCGGTCAGGGTTTTGTGAAATGCCCCAACCCGTGACGGGGCCAGAATGCCATGTATCGGTACCCAGCGTTCGCCATTGGGACCAAGGGTGTTGAATAATGGCGCAAAGGGCATGGCACGCACAAAATTTGGTGCCAGCGGCGGGATCTCGGTTCCCAGTCCCACGGCCATTTTGCGCATACGCTTCAGCTTGGCCCGAACCTCCGCGCGATTGGTTCCATCCACAATATAATGTGCCATATAGGCCGCCCGGCTCATGGCTGACGTGCCGGTCAGACCAAATCTTGCCAGCTTGACGAGACCTTCGACCCGGTTTGGTGCTGCATTCAAAATAGCCATGGCATTGGCCCAGATTGCCGATGGGGATGACTGGCGCGAAATCTGCCCCTGGGCCAGGGCCGCATCGATTGCAAAGTTTTCGTCATCCAGCCGTTCGCGTGCCACCGACTGCATGAAACGCGCCATGGACTCCACCTGATCAAAGGCAAAAGAGGCGCAGTCATAAGCAGGCTTTTGCGCCAGAAGCGGCAATGCCGCGCGAACCTTTATACCCAGAGCGCCGCAATCACCCAGAAACAGACCGCACATGTCGGGGCCATACCATCGTTGAACCGGTGGGCCACCGCGCGCAGCAGAACCGGTGCTGATCATTTCTCCCGATGCGATGACCACATCGATCGACAGCACGGATTGTGCGCTTGGACCAAATGCGCCGGAACCATGGCTGATCGCATTTTGCGATAATGATCCGCCGATGGTGGCAGCAATCCCCGAAAATGGTCCGAAAAAAGGCGTACGAAGTCCAAGTGGATCAAGTGCTGATTTCAGTTGTGCCCAGGTGACACCGGCTTCCACAAGCACATAGCCATCCTGAGCATTGATCTCGAGAATTTTGTCCAGCCCGCTCAGATCAATCAGCAGGCAGTCCGGTCGATTGGCCAGATATCCATCGGTATAGGACGCGCCACCGCCGCGCACAAAAACCGCCAGTTCCATCCTGTGGGCAAAGACTGCAATGGCCTGTACATCGTCAACCGATTGCGGCTGAACCACGGCAAGCGGCAAAGTCCCCGCGCGATAGACATCGGTGGCATAGGCTGTCATTGGAGCCCCCTGAATTACGCGATCAGGTCCCAGCCGCTGTATCAGCGGCGCCAGATCAGTTTGCGCCGACACGGAGTTGGGGTTCATGCTGCCTGCCTGTTCAGATCGGGATTTTGGCGACATCATAGTCAAACAGACCCAATGTCTCTTCATTGCGCAACCGGGTCAGGCCGTAAAGTTCGGATTCTGTGCCCTGAAGTCTGTCGGCATTGGCGTTCGATTCAGTCTGCACAAAAGCGCAGTGACCTACACGTGCACTTTCATATCTGAAAAGACCTTCTGCTAATGTGGCGCTTGCCTCCAATGCGCGCGCCAGCACCAGCGCATCTTCGATTGCAGCGGCCGCTCCTTGTCCCAGAAATGGAGTCGTCGCATGCGCGGCATCCCCCAAAAGACAAAGCCGGTTTCGCCATGTCCATATATCTAATGGGCGACGGGCAAAAATCGCCCACCGGTGCAACGCATTTTCATGGATGGCACCGATCATTGCCTTCACGTCGGGACACCAGCCATCAAAGATTTTCTCTAGGTCGGATTTTGCAGCCGGAATGCTCCAGCCCTCTTCCTGCCAGCCAGTCTGGCGGGCGAAGAATACAAGGTTCAGCAATCGGCTGCTTCGGACCGGATAGCGCACCACCATACGGCCGGGTCCGATATGAATGCCGGGAAAGTTTGCAAGCTTTTCTAAAACCGGGCCTTTGACCTTTACCATGGCACGCCAGGCAATATGACCGCTGAAAACTGGGCTGTCTTGAGTTACCAACGGGCGCAGGGCCGATTTTACGCCATCTGCAGCCACGATCATGTCCCCGGTTCGTTGGGTCCCATTATTAAAGTGCAATGATATCTGATCGGTTGTGCATTCCGCACCAGTGACGCGATGGGCCAGATGAATTTGCACCCGCCCGGTTGCCAATACGGACTGCTGCAATATCTGGTGCAGGTCGGCGCGGTGAATATAGATATAAGGAGCGCCATATTTTTCATATGTAGCCGGCCCGCGTTCGAATGTTACAAGCGTGCGCCCATCCTGCCAATGCTGGACCTGCTGAGATTGCGGCGCGACACCGGCGGCGGTGATCTGATCACCGATGCCCAGATGGCCATAGACCCGCATGGCATTGGGCGCCAATGTTACACCTGCACCTATGTCGCCAAGTTCTGGCGCGGACTCAAAGACATCGACCCGGTTTCCATTTCGCGCCAGCGCAAGGGCCGTGGTCAGCCCGCCAATCCCGGCTCCGGCAATCAGGATATGAAGCGGACTGCTCAAGCTTGATCCACGAGGGAATTGATCGTGGCAAGCCCGCCGAGTTCGGATTCGATCGAACTGGTATCACCCTGGGCTTTCAGATGATTCAGTAGCTGAGGGGCCATTTGTGCAAAGCCCAGCAATAACATCAGCGGATGCAATGTCATGGCGAAGCCCAATTTCGCAATTTCGGAGGATGATCGAGTGGGCGTGATACCGCCTTCAAGCAGATTGTGGATGAGCGGCACCCGATGGGCAAAGCGCTTTGAGATGGCGAAAATCTCGTCCATCGTCCGTGGACCTTCAATGAAAAGGGCGTCGCATCCAGCTTCCAGATAGATCTCGGCCCGGTCAAGCGCTGCATTCAATCCGTCGATGGCCAAAGCATCTGTGCGGGCAAAGATTAGCGTATCGACGCGGGCATCTACCGCCGCCTTTACCTTGCCCTGTGCCTCTTTGATTGGGATGACCTGTTTACCCGGCATATGCCCGCAGCGTTTAGGAAAAAGCTGGTCTTCAATCTGAATGGCGGTTGCCCCTGCGCGTTCAAGTATCCTGACGGTGTGGTTCATGTTCAACGCGTTGCCAAAACCTGTGTCGCCATCAACGATAAGTGCGATATCAACTCGTTCACGCATGCATCGCACGATATTGGCCAGATCAGTTAGGCTGACTAGGCCGATGTCCGGTCGTCCAAGACGCGTCATGCTGACACCGCTACCCGTCACAAATGCAGTATCAAATCCCGCCTGCGCGATCAACAGGGCACTGAATGCATCATAACATCCCGGCACCGTCAGCAACTGGCGGCGACCATCAGTCGATGGTGCCAGTCGCTGTTTCAGAGCCAGCGCCCGTGCCTTATCCGACATGCTCATTCAGCCCTGACCGGGGAAATGGTTCTGATGGTTTTGCAGATACCAGGCTGCGATTTCTTCGCGTGTCGCCCACCACACGCCCGGCAGCGATTTGGCATAGGCGATGAATTCGCGCAGCGCCCTGATCCGATAGGCGCGGCCCGATACATGGGGATGCAGGCCCACATTCATGATGCGTGCCGTCGTTGCCCCTTCCTGATGCAGCACACTCAGTTCCTCGATCAGGATATCGCGGTATTCATCGGTGGTGTGGTTGCGTCGGGTCAGTAAAGTGAAATCATTTATCTCATTTGAATACGGCACAGCGACGATTGGGCCGTGGTTAGTGCCCAGCAGGTAGGGCTGATCGTCATTCATCAGATCGCAATAGAACGTGCAGCCATATTCGGCAAGGATATCGGCGGTCTTGGTCGTAGAGCGCAGGCTGGATGAAAGCCAGCCCTTTGCCTTGCGGCCGACATATTTTTCATATTGTTCCAGCGACCGTAGAACGATGTCGCGTTCGCGCGCCGGGTCATGGGCGAAATCGGTCAGCAGTTCCCCCTGTTCCCAGTTATGTGCCAGAAGCTCAAAACCGCGCGACAAGCACGCATCGACCATCGGTTTGCGCCGTTCAAAGGTCACAGCATTGGTCGTGCACGACGCCTTGACGCCCATTTCATCCATAAGGTCATACAGCCGCCATATACCCACACGCTGTCCATATTCGCGCCAGGTGTAATTCGGAAAATCGGGGGTATCGCCTGCCAGCACATCCGGCAGAATGGGTGGGCCGCCGGCATAATATTTTTCCTTGGTCGGCTTGGTCAGATCCCATGTTTCCAGATTGAACGTAAGGATCAGGGCAACATGCGCACCGTTTGGCCATTTGATCGGCTGGCGTTCGGGCAGGGGCACGTAATCATAGCGCATGGCGTGGTCCTTGTTTGTTCTCAATGGTCAAGAAGAAGCGAACCAAATCCGTCGACCTGGTCGTTGATGCCCTGCGAACGCAGAGCATGCCAGTAGGTGGCAGTGTTAATCGCAATGACAGGCTTTTCCAGCCAGAATTCAGCCATTGCTGCAACTTTTGCGAAGGCGAGATTTGTGCCGCACTGGACAACTGCATCAACACCTTCTGACACTGCAATTGCTGCGCGCTTTAAGGTCTGTGGTGTTTCATGCGCGATCAGCATGGGGGAGGGGCTTTTCAGTCCCAGCAGATGGACCACCTCATATCCCAGATCCTCGAAGAAATTCCGGACCTGCTGATCGCCGACCGGCATATAGGGTGTGATGACGCCGATCTTTCTGATCTTTGGGGTATAGGCGCGCAAGGCGGCGTCCACAGCTGTTGATCCCATAATCACGGGTATGCCTTTGGTGCGCTCAATCATTCGGGCATGCAGGGCATTGGCCCCGTCCGCCCCTTCCCAGAATGTTTCCGCGGACATGCCCATGATGACGCAGTCAGGTGCCATGGTAAGAGTGACATCGACACTTTCCATGGTCGCTGCGCGGATATTGTTCAGCATCACCATAAAGCTGGCATCGTCTGAAACTTTGGTATCGGGGATTGCGATACGGCAGAAATGATTTGTAACCCCGCGTGGCCGCATGTCGTCATATTCTGGCTGCACGCTGGTATTGGTTGAGGGGGCAATGACCGCAAACTTGCATCGATATCCCAGTGAATCCGCCATTTTGTCCCCCAATGCCGCGTCTGCAAAGATAAGTCAGACAGCCCGAATTGATCCGGGTTTATGCCCCGGACCACATATGATGACCAGCTTCGTCATGCCAGCGCCATGGGCAAAGGTTCCCCGCCGCACTATCCGAGCATCGGATAGAAACATGAGAACTGCCGTTTGACTTACCCGCCTGACTATACAGTTTGCATGCAGCGGTTCTGTTGGGGATGGAGACAATCGTGGCCGAGCGCTTTCAAGTCATTATCGCAGGAGCAGGGCCTGTAGGCACGGTTGCCGCCTATCGGCTGGCAACTATGGGGATCAAGGTCCTGCTGCTGGAATCCGCCTCTCATTGCACAGAAGATCTGCGTGCGTCGACCTTTCATGCCGCCACGCTGGACATGATGGAAGAGCTGGGTGTGCTGGACGAGCTGGAGCAGCAGGGGCTGCGTGCGCCCGTCTATCAATACCGCAATCGCAGGACCGAAGAAATTCTGGAATTTGATCTGGGCGAAATCGCGGACGAAGTTCGTCATCCCTACAGGCTTCAGTGCGAGCAGTACAAGCTATCAAGGCTTCTGGCCGCGCGGCTTTTGGCGATGGATGACAAATCCGTGCGGTTTTCGCACCGGATCGTTCACTTCGAACAATCCGCAACAGGTGTCCGGGTTCACGCCGAAGCACCGCTGGCGATTGAAGCATTCGATGCCGACTATCTGATTGCAGCCGACGGTGCCAATTCGATTGTACGCAAAT
Source organism: uncultured bacterium (assembly GCA_903884125.1). Taxonomy (GTDB): domain Bacteria; phylum Pseudomonadota; class Alphaproteobacteria; order CAISDR01; family CAISDR01; genus CAISDR01. The sequence continues at coordinate 2,886 of CAISDR010000121.1, read as the reverse complement.
GGTTGGGGGTCAAATTCGATGGGTTCACATACCCGGAGAAATTTCTGACCCTGTCGACGTCATGGCCGCTGGAAAAGCATTTCAATCAGCTGGCCTATGTCAATTATATCGCCGATCCGGAAGAATGGTGTGTGTTGCTGCGCGTTCCCAGTGTCTGGCGTGTTCTGGTTCCTGCGGCAGAAACAGACGAAGATTCATGGCTTTTGTCGGACGAGAAAAAGAATCAGGTTTTTGACGGACTTTGTTCTGATGGTGCCGCCGTGCGGACACCTCACCGGACGGTCTATCGGGTTCATCAGCGCGTGGCACAGACCTTTCGCATGGGGCGCGTGCTGCTGACAGGTGATTCCGCCCATCTAAATAATCCATTGGGCGGGCTGGGCATGAATTCGGGCATTCATGATGTCTGGAATCTGACCGACAAACTGCGCCAGATCTATTTTGACAAGGCACAGGCGGAACTCCTGCTTGACCGCTATGACCGGCAACGGCGCACCACGGTCACTGAATTTGTGCAGGCCCAGACCATATCCAACAAACAGGTGCTGGAGGACGGCGATATAGAGGCGCAGGCCCGCCAGCAGGGACGAATGGCCGAATTGCTGGCAGATGCAGATCGCAGGCGTGATTACATGCTGACACAATCGATGGTCAAAAGCCTGAAGCGGGAGGCGGCAATAGCATGAGGCAGGATTCCGCTCCGGACGCATTGGGCTTTCGTGCCAAACTGGCAGCGCTGGCCCCCTCAACCAATACTATTGTGCAGCCAGATTATGACGACCTTCGGCCTGTGGGGGTGACCAATCATTATTCGCGTATCCGGGTGTCCAATCTGTCGGTCACTGATGATGAAACATTCAAGGCTCTGACCACAGCGATTTCTGGATCAGTCGACCAGGCACTCGATGATGTGTTGACCGCCGATCCGGATCATATTGTTATGGGCATGTCTGCGGTGGCGTTTTACGGCGGGCTTGCCGGTGCCAATGCGTTTGCTGAACGCCTTTCCAAGCGGGCAGGGGGCCTGGGGGTTTCAACGGGGTCGCTGTCCTGTGCGGCAGCGTTAAAGGCCATGGGTGTCAAGTCCCTGGCATTTCTGTCGCCCTATTTTCCTTCGGCCAATATCGAGGTAAGGCGGTTTTTTGAAGAAAGCGGCTTCGAGGTGTTTGGCGACCATTGCCTGCAATGTCCAAGTCCGCGTGCGATTGCCCAGGTACAACCCACGTCACTTGTGCCGATCATTCATTCTTTAAATAACCCGGATGTTGAGGCCATTGTTCAGGTAGGCACCAATCTGTCGATGCTGCGCCTTTCGGCGGCGGCGGAACTGTTTTTGAACAAGCCCGTGCTTGCTATCAATGCTGCAACCTACTGGCATGCCCTTCGCGCGGTTGGCGTGCCGGACAAAGTCGCGGGTTTCGGGCAAGTATTGGAACGGCACTAGATCACATCTTCCAGCGAGGCCCCTATGATTGATCTGCACACTGTCGCAACTGCCAATGGCCAGAAGGCCCAGATCGTCCTGGCGGAGACCGGTACGCTTTATAAAATTCATATGGTTGATCTGGTGGCTGGTCAGCACAAAAGCCCTGAATTTCGCAAGTTGAATCCGTTCGGCAAGGCGCCGGTGCTGGTTGATTCGGATGGACCGGGGGCCAAACCGATTGTGGTGGCCGAAACCATGGCCATCGCCTGGTACGTGGCCGAAAAGGCTGGGGGTGACCTGTTGCCCCGTGATGCGCGCGAACGGGCCGAGTATATGGTCTGGGCGGCGGCAATCTCCTCGTCCGTTGCCATGCCGTTTTCGATGCAATACACGGCTAAATTCCTGGCGCCGGAACCAACCCCATGGTTACTCGAAAGAATGACCGCTGCCTGTCACGAAATGATTGGCGGATTGCAGACCCTTCTTGATGGCAGGGCCTATGCGCTGGGCGATCGCTTCAGTCTGGCGGATTGCCTGCTGTATCCCGTACTGGCCACATCGGCAAAGCGGTTGGACGGGTGGTTGGAGCCGTACCCAGCGCTGGCCAGATATGTTGAGGCGATTGGCAAGCGCCCCGGCGTGCTTGCTGGAATGACCGCCTGTTGAGGCAGGCGTGCAACAGGACCAATAATCTGTAAGTCGGCGTCCGTGTTTTTGATCGCTCTTCGGATAAGTTTCGATCAGGTGATAACGCTTCTTAGGAGCTTCGTGTCGTAATTCCGTAATGAATTCGATTGCCGTTGGGACATCCGACCCGAGGCAGGGGCTTTGGTACCCGCGTAATAGAAAACTGTGGCGAGAGGGGATTTTGAAATGACGACTGAGAAATTGAATACTTGTATGCCATTGGCAAAAGGGTTCGCCCTTGGCGGCCTGATGGCATCAGTGGCCTTGACCGGTGTCAGCTTTGCCCAGGCACAAGCGGCCAAGTCCGGTGTTGAAGAAATCGTCGTCACCGCGCGCAAGCGCGAGGAACGGCTTCAGGACATTCCGCTGACGGTTGCCGCCTATTCCGCTGCGAACCTGACCCGCCAGGGTATCACTGGCCTTAAAGACATTGCCCAACAGACGCCGGGGTTTGTGTTCCAGGAATATTCGTCAAGCTTCAATGCCTCGCCGACCTTACGCGGCCTGACCCAGTTCAACGTGTCGTCGGCTTCGCCGAACGTATCGTCCTTTGTGGATGGCATTTACCTGCCACGTAACTATTCCATTGATATCGGCATCGCCGATCTGAAGAGCGTTGAAGTGGTCAAGGGACCGCAAAGCGCCCTTTATGGTCAAAATGCGTTTGCCGGTGCGATCAATTATATAATGGAACGCCCGACAAACGAACCGCATGCCACCGCGACCATTACTGGCGGGAATGCCGGTCGGCTGGATTACACGGTTGCGGCCAG
>CAISDR010000120.1 GCA_903884125.1 uncultured bacterium | reverse complement strand
TGCAAAAATGCCATCATGGCTGACATAGGGACCAAACCGGCCTTTAAGGACAGCAATAGCCTTGCCATCATCAGGATGATTGCCCAGTGCTTTCAGCGGTTCAACCCGCGCGCGCCCCGGACGTGTGCCGCCTTCGGCAATGACCGCCACCGCACGGTTCAGTCCGATGTCCAGAATTTCCAGCGGGTCCGACAGGTTCACATATTTCCCGTCATGGATCAGATAGGGTCCAAAGCGCCCGATGCCCGCGGTGATCATTTTGCCGCTTTCGGGATGCGCGCCGATTTCGCGCGGCAATGCCAGAAGCTTGATCCCCATTTCGAGTGACACGTCCGCCGGTGAGACGCCCTTGGGCAGGCTCGCGCGTTTGGGCTTGTCGTCCTTCGCTTTTGCGTCACCCAATTGCAGGTAAGGTCCGAACCGGCCATCGCGAACCGAGATCGACTGGCCCGTTGCAGGGTCATCACCGAGTATGCGTGGTTCCTTGTCCGTTGCTTCACCCGAAATTTGGAACTGTCGGGTATAGGAGCAATTGGGGTAATTCGAACAGCCGACAAAGGCACCAAAGCGCCCGGTTCTAAGGCTCAGTCGACCTTCATTACAGGTTGGGCACAAACGCGGGTCGCGGCCATCGGGGGTTGCCGGAAAAAGGTGCGGTGCCAAAAGATCATTGATCGTCTCCAGCACCTGCCCGATGCGCAGTTCCGATATGTCGGCCGTGGCCTTGGCAAAATCCTTCCAGAAATCCGAAAGCAACTGTTTCCAGCCCAGATTGCCTGCCGACACTTCATCCAGCTTTTCTTCCAGATCGGCCGTGAAGTCGTATTCAACATAACGCCTGAAGAAACTTTCCAGGAATGCCGTGACGAGTCGGCCCTTGTCTTCCGGAATGAAGCGGCCTTTTTCCATGCGCACATAGTCACGGTCACGCAGCACAGCCAGCGTTGAGGCATAGGTCGATGGTCGCCCAATGCCCAGTTCTTCAAGCTTTTTGACTAAAGTTGCTTCCGAGAACCTTGGGGGTGGTTCAGTGAAATGCTGGGCGGTATCAGTTTTGATGCGTTTGGTCGCCTCGCCATTTGTTACTTTGGGCAGGCGATTGTCATCGTCATCATCAGCGGATGGTTCATCGCGGCCTTCCTGGTACAGTTTCAGGAAGCCATCAAATGTCAGTACGGAACCCGTGGCGCGGAATCCGATTTTGTCGTCACTGCTGGCCAGATCGATGGTCGTACGTTCCAACTCGGCTGCTTCCATCTGGCTGGCCATGGTGCGCTTCCAGATCAGGTCATAGAGTTTGCGCTGATCGTCATCGAGCGCGCGGGCAACCTGCTGCGGGTCGCGGGCGGGATCGGTGGGGCGAATGGCTTCGTGCGCTTCCTGTGCATTTTTGGCCTTGGTCTTATAGATCCGCGGCGACTGTGGCACATAGCGCGCGCCAAAACGCTTGTTCAGATCGGCACGTACGGCACGGATGGCTTCATCCGCGATCTGGATTCCGTCTGTACGCATATAGGTGATCAGGCCGACGGTATCGCCGCCGATATCGATACCTTCATATAGTTTCTGGGCAATTTGCATGGTGCGCGTGGCTGAAAAGC
>CAISDR010000119.1 GCA_903884125.1 uncultured bacterium | reverse complement strand
CTACACTTTCGACTTGGGTCTTTTTATCGGACCGACGACCGCTCTGGCTTTCCTCAGCGGGCGGAAAACACACAGCAAGAGTGGACGGGCCTCATTGTGGATAAATCCCTATGGGAAAGCCGCCAGCCGCAAGACTTTGTTCGCGGCGTCAAAGACGATCAATCCGTTCCAAAGCCTCGCCCACTGCCCCCCAATATCTTCGATGGCCCCACCTATTACAGCTTGGTAGACGCCATAGGGCCTGGCTCTGAGGCGATACTGCTGACAGAGGACGATGATTATATTCTCTTGGAAAATGGCGTTGAATATCTTTTTGGCGGCTTTGACAGAAATGTGCTGGTACTGGACACTGTGTTCGGAATTACCCCCGGAGATTCTGGGGGCGTGATGATGGATAATGGCGAATTTTGGAATTTTGTGTTCCAGACTATTTTGCCTGGAAATCTTGTTATTATCAGCAGAGCTGTTCCATCCCCGGCATCGGCAGGAAATCAAGTTGTGAACTACACCACACATATTCCGCCGCTGCCTTATGCGAACCAGAGTACAGGATGACATCTAGCGCCACATATACTTTCGATGCGATTTGGCCGCAGATAATTGCTGCCGCATATCGCAAAATAGGCGCGTTGGCTGAAGATGAGACGCCAACAGCAGGAATGTTTGCTGATGCGACCTTGTCCGCAAACTGTATGCTCAAAGAATGGGCTGCGTCTGGCATCCATATCTGGACAACACAGGAAGCGGTTCTTTTCCTTCAACAGGGCCAATATCGCTATTTGCTTGGCACCGGGACAAGCCCAACGCCTCCCAGTTATTGCTGCGACGCCTTCAGCTATTCGCTGTCACAGATCAGTTCGGGCGCCATTTCCGGGGCGACCTCAATTACGCTTCAAAGCGTTGTCGGCTTTGTGAACGGTCAGAACATCGGCGTGGTTCTCGACAATGGTTTTACCCAATGGACCACGATCAATGGCGCACCTTCAGGAAACGTGGTTACGCTAACCGCCGCTTTGACGGATGGCGCCTCGGTCAATAATTTTGTGTTCACATTTCCCCAGAGCGCCACGATCCAGAGCCCATTGCGTGTGCCGGCAGCTCGCCGCATTGCATGGCAGGGGTTAATCGAAACCCCCATGATGCGGCTATCGCGTCAGGCATACATGGATTATCCGAACAAGGTAAATCCTGGGACACCGGGGCAATATTTCTATGCCCCGGAACTGATCAATGGCGTCCCGCAAGGTCAGTTTTATACCTATCTCAACCCCCAAAACAGCCAATCCGGGGTGCGCTTTACCTATATGCGCCCGCTTCAGGACATAACGACAAATCCGGTACAGACGGGAGATTTCCCAATCGAGTGGGTGAATTGCTGCATCTGGAATCTGGCGGTTGAAATGGCGCCGGAGTTCGACATTCCGCCCCAACGCTGGGCGATGGTGAAAGCCGTTGCGGCTGAGAAACTTGAGCTTGTGCAGGGCTGGGATAGAGAGCCGGAAGCAATCGAATTTGGTTACGATTACGACCAGACGGCGAGGTGATCCATGCCTCCTGTGATTTTTGCGAGCGAGGCATACCAGAGCCGCAGCCTTCCGCTATCAGCTCAAAATATTGTTAACGCCTTTGTCGAACAGGAACATCCTGAAGCCAAGGGGCAACTCCCAATTTTCGGCGCTCCCGGCCTGACGCTTCAGGCAACTTGCGGAAGCGGTCAGATCAGGGGCGGTTATGTCGCTTTGGGCGTGGCATATTTCGTATCGGGCGCAGATTTTTATTCCGTGGTGGGCAGTGTAGCGACCCGTCTAAATGGCGCTGTGTCCATACCCGGTTCCGGGCCGGTTTCCATATCCGACAATGGATCACAAATCTGCATCGTGAATGGTGCGGAAGGATTCATTTATACTTTCGCAGGCGGCTCATTTGTCCAGATCACGGATATGAATTTCCACCCCGCCAACACGGTCACATATTTCGACACCTATTTTGTGTTTGACAAGGTGGGGACCAATGAGTTTTTCATTTCGGCGCCCAATGATGGCACCATGTATGATGGCAACGCTTTTGCATCAGCGGAAGCAGAAAGCGATCTGACGACTGGCGTCATCGTCAATCTGGAGCTTTTGTTCATCTTCGGACAGAAGCACATCGAACTTTGGTATGATGCTGGGACCACAGATTTTCCGTTCCAGAGATATGCAGGCGGTGTCATATCCCGCGGATGTGTGTCGCCATATACAATCGTGCGCGAGGATGATGCGATATTCTTCCTTTGTGCAGACGGGCGCTTTTACAGGATTCAGGGCTCAACCCCTATTCCCATCAGCACACCTCCGATTGAGAACTTGATTGCGACTGCGAACGATCTGACCACGGCGTTTTGTTTTACCTATACGCTGCAAGGTCACAAGATGGTTCACCTCACTATCCCGTCAATCAGCGTCAGTCTTGTCTGGGATATTCAGAGTTCGCGCTGGCATCAGAGAGAAAGCCTGGATGCGACTGGAAACAGCCTTGGCCGCTGGCGTGGCAATGCCGTAGCCCAACTTCCAAACCAGATTATGATCGGTGATTACAATACTGGAAAGATTATGCTTCTGGACTGGAATAACTGGACGGAACTCGGCAATCCAATGCAAATGTCCGTGACCTCGGTTCCCATTCATTCCGACAAGAAACGGGTATTTATATCCCGGCTTGAGTTCGATTTTGAGCAAGGTGTAGGGACTACCTTAGGCCAAGGACAAGACCCTGTAGTGATGCTGGATATTTCCAAGGATGGGGGGCGAACATGGACGCTTCTGGAGCCATGGCGTCAGCTTGGAAAGATTGGTG